>JAHDHZ010000067.1 GCA_020631045.1 Flavobacteriales bacterium
GTGGATTGAGCAAAACCTATGACATTATCTTTTCTCTGACCAATGATGTGGTTTATGATCAGCGCATGCAAAAAACTGCTCGATCATTGAGTGCAGACGGCTTTAGAGTCTTGCTCATGGCAGTCAGGCGTTTTGATGATGCTTTTTTAGACACAGATTTTGATACAAAAAGAATCTCAACGTGGTTTAGAAAAGGCAAGCTATTTTACTTAGAATATAATATTAGACTTTTTTTTATCTTGCTTTTTTCAAAGGCAAAAATCTTTACGGCAATAGATACTGACACTTTGCTGGGTGTGAGTCTTGCAGCTAAACTGAAAGGCGTAAAATTGGTCTATGATGCCCATGAGTATTTTACTGAATTAGAAGAGATCTGCGAGAAGCCTTTTTCAAAATTTGTTTGGAAAAAAGTCGAAGATCTCTGCATTCCTATGCTCGATTCGGCTTATACGATTTCGGGTGGATATGCCCAGTTGTTTCAACAAAGGTTTAAGCACATAAATTTTGAGATAGTTGAAAATGCATCAATGTATCAGAGTTTTGAAAAACCTCAAGGCGAATATCTTTTGTACCAAGGAGCTGTTAATTACGGCAGAGGACTTTTTAAGCTGGTAGAAGCCATGCAACACATTGACCAAAAACTCATCATTTGTGGTAAGGGAGATGCTTTAAGGGGCTTGCAAGAACAAATCAACACTTTAGGGCTTGAGCATAAAATTGAACTAAAAGGATTTGTCTCTCCAAAAGACTTGAAGCAAATTACGCGCAAAGCACTCATCGGATTTACTTTGTTTTCAAATAAAGGCTTGAGCAATCATTATTCTTTGTGCAACCGATTCTTTGATTATATGCATGCTGGAGTGCCTCAGGTTGTTGTAGGTTATCCAGAATACAAGAAGTTTAACAAGCAATATGAAGTAGCAAGTTTGCTTGCTGAATTAACTACTCAGCAAATTATAAGTGTGACTGATGCACTACTTTTAGATCAAAAAAAACAGGCCTTGTTGGGCGCTAATGCACTTGTAGCCTCTCAGTCTTTTTGCTGGCAAGAGTGCGCAAAAAGACTGAGTAGGCTGTATGGTTCGTTGATAAATAAGTAAACTTATCAACAATTACTGAAGCTTGTTAGGCATTTTCAGGGTGATTGATATATTTATCAATTCACACAACCAAAAATGACACATTCAATTGTTTTTAATGTTTATGAGTTAGGCCCAGGACTTTATTTGCCAAATGCCTTTATTGTAAAAGAAAGTGTAACAGGGGGCTTAGGTTATATAGAACAAAAAGCGACTAAAGACACCCTGCCTTCATTTGAAGCTATTCAGGTAAGTGATGAGTTGATGCGTTTGATCAATAAGGTCAATGCCATCCACCCACAAGAAATAGCAGATAAGTACAATTCAAATAAAAAGAAGTCTTTTACCATTGCAGAATTGGTAGAGAACGACCAGAAAGTTGCGCCAATTTTAAAAGGCATTATTCATAAAAAGTTTGCTGAATTGATGCGTGAAATCGTACGCTTAAATCAGGTAATTACTTTTAAGCTTCCTAGAAAAGATGAGGCGAAGAGTCATGTGATAGAAGTAAGTGACCAACAAGTAGAGCCTTTGCTTTCATTTAAACTGAAAGATTATGGTATTGTATATGAGTTAAGGGTTTTAGAAGATGATCAGCGCGTAAAGGTTTGGGAGACCGATCTTCAAGTGCTTTCGAATCAACCTGCTTGGGTAATGATTAACAAAAAATTGTACCATATTCCGCATATTAAGGGATTGATGCTCAAGCCTTTTGCCCAGAAAGAGCACTTGTTTATTCCGCCCAAGTCAATCATTACTTATTTTGAAAAATTCATTTTAAAGGTAGCCTCAAAAGCTGAAATTCAAGCTGAAGGTTTTGATATGACTACAATGAGCAAAATTGAGCATTGTCGTTTAGAGGTGATTAAAGATGTTTTTTCTGACGAATGGGTGTTGCATCCTGTTTTTAAATACAAGGGAGCAGATGTTTCTTTTGGGTGGAATGATCAAAAAAAACACCGCCTTTCACTCAACACAGAAGACGATCAAATCAAGGTAATTAAAATATTGAGAGATCGCGATCAAGAAAAGGCGATCATCTCAAAGCTCTCAGCATTTAAACTCACCTCAAATGCGTCGGGCAATTTCTCTTTAAAAGGAAAGGCATTGACCAATTCATTTTATTTGCACGAATGGTTGATTGATCAAAGAGAGGCACTCAAGGCAGAAGGCTTTATGCTTGAGCAAATGGGCATTGAGCAATCAAAGATTTATGCTCATAAAGCCAGTTTAGAGATTTCAGCCACTCAAGAAGAAGATTGGTTTGATGTGAAGGCTGTGGTACGTGTCGGGACCTTTCAAATTGCTTTTGTGAAATTCATTAACCACATTAAAAACAAAGAAAGTTTGTTTGAATTGCCCAACGGAGAGTTTATGATTATTCCGGCCGAATGGTTTACTAAGTACCAGCAGTTTTCAACCTTCGGATCAATTCAAAAAGAGCTCATTCGATTTACTAAAAGTCAGTATACAATTTTAGAAGAAACAGGCATTTTAAAGAAAAATCGCAAGGGAATTTCTAAAGAAGAACTCAACAGTTTAATTTCAGCAGACTTAAAGGCAGAACTTAGACCTTATCAGTTAGAGGGGGTGCATTGGATGGCTCAGCTAAATCAAAAAGGTTTGGGTGGATGTTTAGCTGATGACATGGGCTTGGGTAAAACATTACAAACCATTTCAGTGTTGTTATATGCCAAAAAAAGTAAGTCTGAACAGCAAAATGCAAAGCAAACAAAGCAAGCTGCTCCTGTTTTGCAAGGTGATTTGTTTGCTAATGAATCTGAAGAAATTACAGAGAAAGATACTCCTTTAAGAAGCTTGATTGTCTTACCAGCTTCTTTGGTTTATAATTGGCAAGCAGAGATTAAAAAGTTTGCACCTTCTTTATCTGTATTGAGCCATACAGGAGTGAAGCGTGATAAAGTAATTGACAAGATTGCTGCTTTTGACGTAGTGTTGACAACCTACCATACAGCCTTGAGAGATTTTGATGTGCTCAATGAAATTCATTGGGAATACATAGTTTTAGATGAATCTCAGCAAATTAAAAACAAAGATGGTAAAGTATTTCGTTCGATCAGTAAGCTTAAGGCCAATCATAAATTAGCTTTGAGCGGAACACCCATTGAAAATTCTTTGTCTGATTTGTGGTCGCAAATGCAGTTCATTAATCCGAATCTTTTAGGCGGATATACTTTTTTTAGAAATGAGTTTAAAACGCCTATTGAACGCAGGGCAGACGAGGGTAAGAAAAAGGCATTATACAATTTGGTAAAACCTTATTTGCTGAGAAGAACCAAACGTCAAGTAGCTAAAGATTTACCTGATTTGACCATCAAGACTTTTTACTCTGAGATGACTCAAGCACAGAATAAATGGTATGAGGCAGAAAAATCAGCAGTTAGAAATTACCTACTCAATGTATTTGACCGCAAAAAAGGCAAAGATCAAGTACACATGCTTCAATCTTTAATGAAGTTAAGACAGTTGGCCAATCACACAGCTTTAGCTGATTATGAGCCTTACGAAGGAGCAAAATTTGAAGATGTGATTCATCAATGGAAAACAGTGATTAAGTCGGGCCACAAGGTGTTGATATTTAGTTCATTTGTGAAGTATTTGCAACTTTTTGAAGATTACTTTAAACAAGAAGGTGTAGCCTATTCATTTTTGCATGGATCTTTGTCTGCCAAACAGAAAAAAGCTCAAATTGATCAATTTGAAGAAGATCAGACCAATAAAACATTTTTGATCTCTATCAAAGCTGGTGGAACAGGTTTAAATTTAACTTCAGCTGATTATGTGTTTATCTTAGATCCATGGTGGAATCCATTTGTCGAGAAACAAGCTATTGCAAGAGCTCATAGAATTGGTCAAGATAAAAATGTGGTGGCCATTAAGTTTGTAACCAAGAATACCATTGAAGAAAAGATCTTACGCTTACAAGAAAAGAAAACCTTGTTGGCTGAAGATATTATCAAAGATGAGGAGACCAAACTTACTTTGAGTGATGAGGTATTGAAGAGCTTGGTGGAGTAGGAATTAGTTAAGTGTTAGGATTAGACTTTAGGATATATTTTCTTCCCTCATCGAAAAAACGGCCTATAAAAATTTGCAAATCCTCTTAAAAAATCGGAATGCTTCGCCCGGTTTTTTTGGCGCACTAGCCCTCGCTGCTTTGCAATTTTTATGCCCTTTTTTTAATGATTCGTTCAGAAAAATATCCTAAAGTCTACCTCCTTATGTCAACGAGAACCTCGAATCACACCCTTTTCAGAGCTGTTGATAAATTGAATGATTTTTAACTTTTCTTCACTGTAAGGAATCTCACTCTCAGCAATCGAGAGGCCCTTGCTAACATTGCTGTTGTGTACATAAACAATACGGTATAAGTCTTCTATTTGACGAATAATTTCGTTTTTAAAGCCTCTACGTTGTAAACCTACGCTATTGACCCCTAAATATGAAAGAGGCTCTCTGCCCGCTTTAATAAAGGGTGGAATGTTTTTACGCACAAGAGAAGCGCCCGTCACAAAAGTATGCTCGCCAATGGTGACAAACTGCTGAACAGCAACTAAACCTTCTAAGATGGCCCAGTCTTCAACAGTAACATGGCCCGCTAAATTTACGCAGTTGGCTAAGATGCAGTGATCGCCAACCAAGCAGTCGTGTGCTACATGAACATAAGCCATGATTAAACAATTTGAACCTACCTTGGTAACATAACGATCAGTCGTGCCTAAGTTGATGGTCACACACTCTCTAATAATGGTGTTGTCTCCGATTTCAACTCTTGTTTTTTCGCCCTTATATTTTAAATCCTGAGGTACAGCAGCAATAACAGCTCCAGAAAAAATCTTGCAGTTTTTACCGATTTTGGCTCCATCGAAAATCGTGACATTTGGTCCGATCCAAGTGCCATCACCAATTTCGACATCAGCAGCAATGTGAGTGAAAGGTCCGATGACGACATTTTGCCCAATCTTGGCACCTTTTTCTATGTTGCTTTGCTTATGAATCACTTTTCTTTACGATTTGAGCGGTGAGTATGCCTTCTGTGACCAGTAAATTGCGAACATAAGCTCTGGCTTGCATTTGAACCAGGCCTCTTCTGATGGGTTGCAGTAAATCCATTTGCATGACAAGGGTGTCTCCTGGTCGTACTTGCTGCTTAAATTTAGCGCCATCTATTTTCAAGAAAAAAGTGATATAGTTCTCAGGATCGTCAACTTCATTTAAAGCGAGTATGCCTCCTGTTTGAGCCATTGCCTCTATGATCAATACACCAGGCATAACTGGGTATTCAGGAAAATGTCCTTTGAAAAAGTATTCTGAATGGGTCACGTTTTTGATGCCTACAACCCGCTCGTTATTCAACTCAATGATGCGATCGACTAGTAAAAAAGGATGGCGGTGAGGTAATAAACGTTTGATATCATCAATGTTTTTTACCGTTTTGTTGAGATCAAAAAGGGGAGAAGTATTTTTCTCTTTTTTGATCTTTTCTTTTAAAAATTTAGCAAACTCTACGTTGGTTTTGTGGCCTGGTCGAGCAGCCAAAATGTGTCCTTTCAAGGGTCTGCCTATTAAGGCAATGTCTCCGATAATATCTAAGAGTTTATGTCGAGCCGGTTCGTTTTCAAATCTTAGTTTTAAGTTATTGAGCATTCCAATGCCTTGTACTTCAATATCAGGTTTGTTAAACAGTTCTTTGAGTTCTTTGAGTTTTTCATCACTTACAGGCTCATCTACCATCACAATGGCATTGTCAATGTCTCCGCCCTTGATAAGGCCTTGCTTGAGTAGCATTTCAACTTCTCTTAAAAATACAAAGGTTCTGCAAGATGAAATTTCTTTTTCAAATTCTCCTAAGTGGTACATGCTGGCATGTTGCGTGCCCAATAAAGGAGATTTGTAGTCTACCATGACCGTGGCTCTGAATTCTTGATCAGGGACTGCTAAAATTTCAGCTCCCTTTTCTTCATTTTCGTACTTGAGGTTTTCTTTAAGATAGAAAAAGTTCTTTTCTGCTGTTTGAACAGCAATACCAACCTCATTAATTTTTTCAATAAAAGGTTTACAGCTACCATCTAAAATCGGAATTTCATCTCCGTCTAATTCAATTAAGGCATTGTCAATTCCCATGCCGTACAAAGAGGCTAGTACATGCTCTGTAGTGTGCACGCGCACGCCATCTTTTTCAAGAGTAGTGCCTCTATCAGTTGAGATCACAAGATCTACATCTGCTTTGATGATGGGCTGCCCTTCAAGGTCTATACGCTTGAATTTATATCCAAAATTATCAGGTGCAGGGTGAATCTTAAGAGTCACTACATGCCCTGTGTGTAGGCCTTTTCCTTGAATAGAAAAGTTATCTTTTAAAGTTTGTTGAAGCTCCATAAAGTGGCTTAAAACAATGTTTGAATTAGCCCTTTACGCTTAAATTGTCAATTTGTTTCTTTAGGGTAGGTAAGTTCTTGAACAGGACAAATGATTTTTTGTAATCTGATATAGGTAAAGCAGGTGATCCTTGCACAATTTGGCCTTTTTGGGTAATACTTCTTGAAATACCAGATTGGGCGGCAATTTTTACTTCATCAGCAATTTCAATATGCCCTACAATGCCCACTTGCCCGCCAATCATGCAGTTGGCTCCAATTTTAGTAGAGCCTGCAATGCCTGTTTGAGCTGCAATCACAGTGTTTCGGCCTATTTCAACATTGTGTGCTACTTGAATCAGGTTGTCTAATTTGACACCTTTTCGAATAATGGTTGATCCTACTGTTGCTTTATCAATGGTGGTGCTAGCACCAATTTCTACATGATCTTCAATAATCACATTGCCAATATGATATATTTTATTGTATTGATTGTCAGAGTTTGGAGCAAATCCAAATCCATCCCCACCAAGAACAGCTCCAGATTGAATTACACAATTTTCACCAATTACGGTATTGTCATAAATCTGAACCCCAGCATAGATTTCAGTGCCTGCGCCTATAGTTACATTCTTGCCAATGCTTACAGAAGGGTGGATGATCACATTTTCATGGATTACACTCCCCTGTTTGATGCTTACAAAATCATCAATAAATGCTGAATCAGCAACTTTGACACCATCATGCACAGCAGCTAATTTAGAAATGCCAGATTTTTTTTCTTTAGTACTTTCAACATAAAAGGCCAACAATTTTCCAAAACAAGCGCGTGCGTCACTGACCCAGATAATCGTGTTTTCGTGCTTGAAAACAGATTTTAGATCTTGATTGGCAATAATAATAGAAGCTTTGGTGCTAGTGGCCTGATTAAGGTATTTTTCAGAAGAGAGAAAGCTCAGTTCATTTGCTTTAGCCTCTTCGAGCTTAGCAAAGTTTTGAACAGCTTGGTTAGAGTTTCCTTGAATTTCTCCGTCAATTAAAACGGCTAGTTTTTCTGCTGTAATTTGAAGCATACACAAGATTTGTGGCGCTAAAATACGTATTTATGTTACATGGTTCAAGTGTGTGCTAGAAAGTGTATTTGATCAGTACTTTGCCTGTAGTTTTGGCATTGCCATCAATCAAACTGTTTCCTGAACTGATTTCAGTGATGTCAGAAAATAAGCTTTGGGCAATTTTAGCTTGAATCATGAGACCTTTGAAAGGTTTGTAAGTGCATAAGAAATAAGCGCGCTGACCTTGGTTATAGTTGGGTGGAACCAAAAAGGTGTACAGGGTTTCGTGTTCATAGGCATACACGCGGGCATCCCATCCATCAGTGTCAAAAATAGAATAGCGGGCAATGAATGAAAATTTGCCCATCATGGG
>JAHDHZ010000020.1:0-9951 GCA_020631045.1 Flavobacteriales bacterium
AGAAAATGAACTGATTTTTGAGGTCTCTTTTCAAAGAGGTCAAGAAATTATAAATACCCTAAAGTCACTCTCTAAAAAATGTAGTTAATCAAAGTTATAAAACGAGTTGTCAACAGATATTAAAGTCTTGAACTCTTCTTTTAGAGTTTTATACTTTTCAGTATTTTGATCACCAAGTGCCTCAAGCCTACCTAATAACTCTATAAACTGATGTTTATGACTGTCTTGAAAATTGTGTTTATCAAGATGATTTAACAATTCTACAGCCTTCATATCTTTAATTCTTTCAATTGGTAAATTCAACAATGAAGAAGTGTGCTCATCAACATGTTGAATTAGCTGTTCTTGAGTGATGGTTTTATTCAAAAAATAGCCAATAATTTTTGTTAAGGCTTTCGTTAACTGCTCAATTTGATCAAGTAAATAGTCCCGTTGTTGCATCTTTTGATAAGGTTAGCCTGCCTGCAACTTCTTATCCATCACTTTCATTTGATTCTCAAAGCCTGTAAACTTCTTTAAACCAAGTACGGTTAAGTTGATATTTTCACTTTCAGCGTGTTGCTTAAAGTTTTCGATAATCTCAATAATATCATGATCAATCATAATAGATCGTGTGGCATCAATAATTACATTTGAACCCGATGGAATTTTATCTAATGAGGTTAAAATTCCTGCCTTATTTAAAAAGGTCACTTGCTCAGATAAATCAATCTGATAGTGCCCATCTTTGTGCTTGTGAAAGAAATAAGGCGTTTTAAAATTCGAGTATAGAATGTAGAAAATGGCGATTACCATTCCAAAACCAATACCGGTTAAAAGGTCGGTAAAGTAAATAGCCAAGACTGTTACAATAAACGGAATGAATTGGGTCATACCCTCTTTGTACATGCTTTTAAATAAAGTAGGCTTAGCAAGCTTATATCCTACAAATAATAAAATAGCTGCTAATGATGCTAAGGGAATCATGTTTAATAAGGTTGGTAGCAGCAATGCACTGACCAATAATAATATACCATGAACAAAAGCAGATAATCTGTTTTGACCTCCTGACTGCACATTGGCAGAACTTCTTACAATTACTTGAGTGACAGGCAATCCACCGATTAAACCGCTGACTAAGTTGCCTGCCCCTTGTGCAAGTAATTCTCTGTTGGTAGGTGTAATTCTTTTGTGCGGATCTAGTTTATCAGTGGCCTCAACACACAACAAGGTTTCAAGTGAGGCTACAATGGCAATTACAGCAGCAGTGATCCAAATTTGAGGGTTGTTAATTTGAGAAAAATCTGGGCCAGAAAATAAGCCTTTAAACTCTTCAAAGTTGGTTGCCACTGGCATTTTAACCATTTGCTCGGCAGTTAAAGCTAAGCTGTCTATTCCTTTAAATACAGCTTGTAAAACAACTCCTAAAATCACCACAATTAAAGGGGCTGAAACTATCTTAGACCACTTTTGCTTTTGCATAAAACCCGTGTTCCAAAAGGCAATGATCAATAAAGAAATTGCCGTGATGAGTATTACTCCAACATGCAAATGTTCAAACATATGTAAGATGCCTGAAAACGTATTTTCACCGGCTCCAGTATGGGTCTGAAATCCTAAAGAACCTTCTTCTGCAGCTTTATATCCCACCGCTAATGGAATTTGCTTTAAAAAGATGATCACCCCGATACCCGCAAGCATTCCTTTAATTACTGAAGAAGGGAAGTAATAGGCAATAATACCTGCCTTGGCTATGCCTAATAAAATTTGAAAAATACCCGCAATTACAACGGCTAATAAAAAGGCATCAAATGCCCCTAGATCTTGAATGGCATTCAATACAATAACTGCTAGACCTGCTGCTGGCCCACTTACCCCGATGGGAGATTGACTGAATAAAGTCACGACAATTCCACCCACAATGCCTGCTATAATTCCTGAAAATAGAGGGGCACCAGAGGCCAGGGCAATACCCAAACAAAGCGGAACTGCTACTAAGAATACTACGATTCCTGCCGATAAATCGGTCTTGATACTGTCTTTGTAATAAAAATGTTTTACGTCCATGATTGAGTGCTTTTAAGTGTTTTGTGTTTGAAAACAAGAAGGTTAACTTCTTAATTATCTATAAATTAACAAAAAATATACCAACAAATTAAGAGACTATGCTGCCATTCTCTGTGTTGTTTTTAGGCGAAACAAAATGCAAACCACTCTCATCTTCGGCCATTAAAATCATGCCCTGAGATTCAATGCCTCTGATTTTTCTAGGCGCTAAATTCAAGAGCACAGAAACTTTTTTACCCACAATATCTTCAGGTTTAAAGTGTTCAGCAATCCCTGAGACTACTGTGCGCTGATCAAGGCCCGTATCTACTTTTAATTCTAATAATTTATCGGCCTTTTCTACTTTTTTAGCTTCAAGTATTTCAGCAGTTCGAATGTCTAATTTAGTGAAATCATCAAACGAAATTTCTTGTTTTTGAGCCATGTGTTTTGATGTTGGTTTTCGTGCGTTTAGTTTCTCTATTTGAGCGGTAACTTGCTCTTGTTCAATCTTTTCAAATAAAAGGCCTGGGTTGTCAACTTTTTTGAGTTTTTCAAGCAACTCTTCTCGGCAAGCTTCTTTAAAGTCTGCCTGCAAACCATAAGCTGCTTTTAATTTTTGAGACATTACAGGTAAAAATGGTGCTGCCACTATTGCTAAACTTGCAGTAATGATATTGGCAAGTGCCATAATTGGCTCTACTGCCTCAGGATTGGTTTTCTGCAACTTCCAAGGCTCTAAATCAGCCAAATACTTATTGCCCAAACGCGCCATTTGCATAAAAGCTTGCAGGGCATCTCTAAACCTAAAAGCAGTTATCTGCTGCTCTACTTGCTGTTTTAAATCAGAAAGTTGTTGTAAAACTTCTTTTGCTGTGTCGTCAAAATTATTTGATTGAGGCACCGATCCACCATAATACTTACCGGTCAACACGATGGTTCTATTCACAAAATTACCCAGTACCGCCACCAACTCATTGTTGATTCTCGCGGCAAAATCTGCCCAAGTAAATTCACTGTCTTTTTGTTCTGGAGCAATCGAGCAAAGCACATAACGCAGCTCATCGGTTTTGCCTTTAAAATCTTCTAAATATTCGTGTAACCACACGGCATGATTTCGAGAAGTAGATATTTTATCGCCTTCTAAATTCAAGAACTCATTGGCGGGCACATTGGTGGGCAAGACATAGTTTTCAGAATGGGCATGCAAGAGCGAAGGGAAAATTATACAATGAAACACAATGTTGTCTTTACCTAAAAAGTGCACTAGTTCAGTGTCTTTGCTTTGCCAAAAATCCTTCCAGTCTTTGCTGTTATCTTTAGCCCATTGCTTGGTGGCAGAAATGTATCCGATCGGGGCATCTAACCACACATACATCACCTTACCTTCAGCTCCTGCAACAGGAACCTCAACGCCCCAGCTCAAATCTCTAGTCATCGCTCTAGGTTTTAACCCAGCATCTATCCATGATTTACACTGCCCATACACATTTGATTTCCAGTGTTTTTTATCTTTTAAAATCCACTCTTTTAACCATTCTTCATACTGGTCTAACGGAAAATAATGATGCGTAGTTGACTTTAACGTCGGAGTACTATCACTCAAAGTAGATTTAGGATTTTTAAGCTCTAAGGGTGAAAGGGTTGATCCGCACTTTTCACATTGATCGCCGTAGGCATCTTCATGGCCACACTTAGGGCAAGTGCCTTTAATGTAACGATCGGCCAAAAATTGCTTGTGCAGCTCATCATAATACTGCTCTGAGGTTTGCTGGGTAAACTTACCGTTTGCATGCAAATCTTTAAAAAATTCTTTAGCGGTTTGGTGATGTAATTCAGAAGAAGTTCTGTGATAAATATCAAAAGAAATGCCAAACTCTTCAAAAGCCTTTTTGTTGATGCTGTGATACTCATCGACAATTGCTTGAGCAGTTGTGTTTTCTTTTAAGGCCTTAATGGTGATCGCTGCTCCGTGCTCGTCTGACCCGCAAATAAAGGCGACTTCTTTGCCTTTTAGGCGCAAAAAACGCGCATAAATATCAGCCGATAAATACCCTCCTGCAATGTGCCCAATATGCAAGGGGCCATTGGCGTAAGGGAGGGCTGCGGTAATCAAGTGTCTTTTCGGGTTTGTCATAAAATCGCTATCTTGCAAGAGCTGAGCAAAGATAAAGATTTCAAAGACCATGAGCACTCCACCCCCATTAAAAAAAGGCGATTTAGTGGCTATTTTAGCCTCAGCTTCAGCGGTAAAGCGCAAAAACATTGTGCAGGCTCAAAAAATCATTGAAAAAAAAGGGTATAAGGTAGTGTTGGGCAAACACCTTGAAAACAAATCATGTTACTTTGCTGCCTCTGACAAGCAACGTGCAACTGAGCTTCAAAAAGCATTAGATAATCCAAAAATCAAGGCCATTTTCTTTGCGCGTGGCGGATATGGATCAGTGCGCATCATCGATTTGTTAGACTTTAAAAAATTTCAAAAATCGCCCAAGTGGTTGGTGGGTTTTTCAGACATTACCTTGTTTCATTTGCATTTGCACACCTTGGGTATTCAATCAATTCACGGGCCTATGCCTAACAGTTTTAAGCAAACTCCTAAAAAAGCACTTGATCATCTTTTTGCACTTTTGGGTGGAGGCGCTACTGCATTGCAAGTGAAAAAACACACATCCATCCCCAAAAAAATTACCCAATACCCCATCTTGGGCGGAAATCTCAGCATCATCTGTTCAGCCTTAGGTTCAAAATCAATGCCCAGTTTTAAAAATAAGGTCTTGTTCATCGAAGAGGTTAGTGAGTACATTTACGCCATTGATCGCATGCTAATCATGTTAGATCGAGCAGGAGTTTTTAAAGGATTAAAAGGAGTTTTGGTGGGTACATTTACTGAGGTAAAAGACACAAGACCTAAGTTCGGAAAGTCAGTTGAACAGCTTATCAAAGAGCGGTTTAAGCCTTATAAAATACCGGTTGTATTTGGTTTAAAAAGTGGGCATGTAAAGGGAAATTATGGGTTTTTGATGGGATGAGTCAGTTTAAACATTTCTTATTGCTGATGAGTTTTCCTTTTTTAGTGTTGGCCACGCACTATTTAGGGCAAAACAAAGCATTTTACAACACAGTACTTAAAAACATAAATAAAAATTACACAAAACACACAGGCGATCGTCAATTAAGTAAAGACCCTTTTTCTAAGTTTTCACAGCAAGATCTGATTCAGTGGGATGCAGAACATTATCAGAAAATTAAAGACCAGTATTACGACCAAATAAAGGCGGGAGGTGACTATATTTTTGCATTTTTTCCACTCTTTCCGCTCTTTTGGAAAGCGCTTGGCGTGGGTAATTTAACCATTGGAGTCATTAACTTTTTGCTCTTTGTCTTAGGGGTTTTCTTACTCAGTAACTTTAAGCTCAATGTTGAAAAAACATGTTTGGTATTGTGTCTTCCCACACTTACCGTTTTTACCATTCCTTATACTGAAGCGCTCTATTTTTTTCTAATTAGCTTGGGAATTTGGGGGTTTCAAAAGCAAAAAATGAGTTTGTATTTCATTGGGTTTTACTTAGCATCGCTCACCCGACCTTCTTTTACTATTTTACTTGTGGCACTTATTTGTACGCTCGTTTTATTTTTAAGGCAGTATCGGTTTTCAAGTTTTTTAAAACGACTGTTTGTTTTAACTATTCCTCTTGTTTTAGGAACGCTGAGTGTTTCTATGTTTCAAAGTTTTTTTGGAGCCGACCACTTTTTTAAATTCATTGAAGTGCAAAAATATTGGGATAACACGCTGTCAATACCACATAATTTTAGGGGGTGGTCTCACGAGAGTTTCTCTATCAATCTCGGGATCACTTATTTGTTGTTTTTTCCTCTGTTAGCTATTTTATTTTTTGTTTTTAAGCAACAAGTTATATCAAACAAAAAGGTGTTTTATGAAACTGATTTTATGCTCTGTTTAAGCATAGTGTACACTGTCGGAATGGCTTTATTTATCTATCTTTTTAGGGGTGGATCGTTACATTGTTTATACCGATTTACGCTTTGTTCGCCCTTTTTCTTTTATTTGCTTGTTCATGGCTCAAATTATCTATATGATTTTTCAAATAGGTTTAAAAAAGGCTATTTAACTTACGGATTTACAAGTTTATTGATTGCTTTTATTATTTCTAATTACCTAGGAAAGTTTAGTTTTTCAAATTTGGGATTATTGCTCTTATTTAGCTTTTTTATGCTTTATGTTTTTCAAGACCAACAAGTAAAAAAATGGCATAAAACACTCTTGATCACAACTGTTGTATTGAATCTTTTTTGGCATGCTTACTTACTGAATAACTATCTTGTTAACGCATGGATTTTTCTTTGAAAACAGAAATAAGAAATGGCAATACAATAAGCCAAATAACTCTGCTTTGAAAGCGAGGTGTTACAGCGGTTATGCCAGCAGTTGACATTGCGTTAAGTAGTAGAAATAATAAAACAAACAGAGTTAATCTGTCTAATTTTTTGTCTTTCCCAAAATTTATAACTAGAAAAATAAAAGCTACAAATAAGACGGTGTTTTGGTAAAAATTTATCTGGTCAAATTTAAGTTCAAAGCCATTCCACAAATTTTGTTTTGAATTTAAAAATGATTTTGAGTCATATGAAAATTTTGATTTAATCGCACTACAAACCGGTTCAGAATCTTTGTTGTAGTGACTTAATCCATCACCTAATCTAAAATTAAAAAATTGAGTAAAAGTATAACTTAATGACTTTTGAATGTTTAAAAATAAATACTTGGGCTTAATTAATGTTTGCTTTATGATTTGATTAAACTCTTCTTTAGAGTCATACCAACCTCCACTTTTTTCTATAATATCAGATTCAAAAATAAACTCTGATAATCTACCAGGTAAATCTTCTTTATTGTCACAAATAGAATAATTCTTATCAATACAATATTCTTCTAAGTATTTTTTTAAAATCCCAGTATCATTGAGATGTGCCATTAAAAAAACATGTGATCCTTTAGAGTAAACAACTTTTTTTTCTAATGTAAAGTTTATAAGCAAACTACTTATAAGACCTATTAAAAATGAAAATAAAAGACATGAGAATACTTTTTTGTGAACATTAAAAAATCCTCTAAAAAGAACAAAAATTAACATCGTACCAATTAACATCAGTAGATTAGAAAAATGAAATAATACAGCTAAAACAATAACTATAATAAAACCTCCTATTTTATATTTTTCTTTTGACCAGTCTTCTTTGAATAGAAGATTGATGATGCTCAAAAACATAATCCCAGTAAAAATATCTGGCATTACTTGATTAGAGTACCACCCTAAACTTGTTAATAGAGATAGCAAAATAGCTGTTACAATGAAGACTTTTTTTAAATTATGATCAAAAAAGAGCTTGATAATTTCAAAGATCAACCATGAAAGTATCAGGTTTTGAATAAAAGTCACAGACCACAAAGAGCTAAATAAGCTAAAATAAAATATAAAAAGCCCATAGCCTACTGGACGATCTACAGGTATAAATTTATCAAACCCAGAATAAATATAGGTGCCTGTATCTGAGTAAACCAGAGGGTATCCATTGTAAAATCCAACTGCGTTTAAAATAAACGCACCCAGAAAAATTATAGCTATTTGCCTTTTAATTTTGATTGTTTAAAGTTACTAATATTCAATTGATTAAGTTGGTTTTAAACACATGTATGTTAATAACTGAATCGCTGTGAGGTCACACCAAAACCCTTTTGTTGTACTCTTTGTTTAAAGAAAGGTTGCAATTGCATCCTTATTAAATAATACGATAATGAACGCATGTAATTTTTACTTGTGTTCTTTGAGTAGAAAGATTGTAAAAAGCTTCAGCGTAGAGAGCAAACATAGAAAGCCACAAAGAACACAGAAAATCGCCTTTTTAGGGGCAGTATTTCTATCTTTTTCACTTTCTTTTTCAGCGCAAAGCGGAATTGCAATCGGAAAAATAACCACCGATGAGGGTAAACCCATCGAAAATGTATGTGTAGACATTACACAAGACGGAAAGGTTATTGAAAGTGTTGTTTGTAATAAAGATGGCAGGTATAAAGTCGAGGGCTTGGCCGAAGGAGAATATGATTTCATTGTGTATTACCGCATGGAAAACAAAAAACTGCCTAAGGTGAAGATTTTTAAAGATAAACCAGCCTACCAAAAAATAAAACTGGTTAAAAAAGATCCGGTGATACCCTATTACTCTGGGGATATCGATTTAGCCGTGAGCGAGTAGTTTTTTCATGATTCGAAAAGGGGTGGTTACTTTTGTGCCGCCCTTTTTTGTCATTTCATCCACCCATGAGTTCAGAATAAATTCAGTTGTTTGGGCAACAAAGCAAATGACTTTCTGTGATACTTACAGGGGCCCACTTCTTGTATAGCTGCTCTATGTGCTTTGGTTGGATAACCTTTGTTCTTATCCCATCCATAGACTTGAAATTCTTGGTGGATTTTTTGCATATAAGCATCTCTGTAGGTCTTGGCTAAAATAGAAGCTGCAGCGATTGACAAAAACCTTGCATCTCCTTTTATTTCACACGAAAAATCAATGTTTAAATCAGTCTTAAATCGATTGCCATCAATCAATAAAAACTCTGGTGGTGCGCTCAAGGTTTTTACCGCTTTGCTCATCGCTAAAAAAGAGGCGTTTAAAATGTTGATCTCATCAATTTTTTGCTCATCTACAAAGGCCACCGAAAAACTCAAAGCCTCTTTTTCTATTTGCTCTTTTAATAAGAGTCGCTTCTTCTCACTCAACTGCTTAGAGTCATTCAGTAAAGCGTTTTTGTATCCCTTGGGTAAAATCACTGCCGCTGCCACTACAGGGCCTGCCAAACAACCTCTACCTGCCTCATCTACTCCTGCCTCAATCTTGTGCTTGTATTTGTATTCAAGTAAAGGCATCGGTCATGATTTTAGAGAGTTTTTCAGCGCTTTTTTGCCAAGAGAAATCTTCTAATCGTTTAGTGCCTCCAGCCACTAAATCATCAGCTTTTACATCGATTTGCTGCATGCATAAAGCAATGGTCTCAACTTTATTTGAATCAGCAAAAAGAGCAGCATCTTTTGCTATTTCAGGTAAAGCACTATTGATAGCTGTAATTACAGGTGTTTGTACCGAAAATGCTTCTAAAATTGGTAAGCCAAATCCTTCAAAATGCGAAACGTACATCAAAGCTTTAGCAGAAGATAAATACCCCATGTGCTGTTCATCTGATAGCCGACCCAAAAATTCGATGTCTTTATAATGTTTTAACTGTTTTATTGCCGCTTGGTCTTGTTTTGAAAACCATCGTTTTTCACCGGCCAATAAAAACTTATCAGCACTGTTGGTTTGAGTTTTATACAAATCAAAGGCTTTGAGTTGCCCCATGATGTTTTTTCTGGGATTTAAGCTTCCGATATAATAAAAATAAGATGTTTTTTCTTTGGGTGGATGAGTGTTTGCTTTCTGAGGGGCACCATTATAAACGACCTGAATCTTATCTTTTGCAATTCTATAATGCTGGTGGATGTCTTGCTTGCAAAACTCAGAAACAGTGAGTAATGTGTGTGCTTTTCTTGCGTATTTTACAAAAAAGTAATTGTAGTACTGAGCATGCCAAAAAGATAACCATTTTGAGTTATGATGAAAATTGATATCATGCAGCATCACAATTTGTTTAACCTTAGAACTCAAAGAAGCAAATCCATCTAAAGAGATCAACAAATCAGCTTTAATTTCAATTAGTTTTTTGTGCACTGCTTTTTCAAACCAATAATACCATAATATAGGGTGTCGCGCTTTAGGCTTTAAAATATGATTGACAACATGATCGCCTTCAATTAAATAAGAAGCTTGTTTTCGGTCATAAAAGAAGTGAAAAGAAACCTCAGGATGCAA
>JAHDHZ010000020.1:10051-28596 GCA_020631045.1 Flavobacteriales bacterium
GATTTATAGAATATACATTGTTGAAAGGCTGCTTTTCGAGTGCAAGTTCAAGGCAAGAACAAAAAGATAAAACGCAGTTTACATGTGTAAATGAGGATTTAGCTTTTTGAGATAACGAAGAAATTGTAGTTGAAAAGCAGCCTTTCAGCAATGTATTAATAGAATTTAGAACGCGCATCTTCTACCCCCGCAACATCCTTCAACGCCTCATAAGCACCTTGCTGTACCCTTCTTTGGTACATGCCCTCTAAGATGTTTTTATGCCCTGAAGTGTTGCTTACAGGACTCTGCGTTTTATTGAGCATCTTCACTACATATACTCCATATTCTCCTTGAATTGGCGAAGAGGTTTGACCATTTTCAAGACCATAAACACTACCAATTACATTGAACTCATTGCCAAGGCCAGGAATGGCAAAGCTTGAAAAAGAAATACCCTTTGCAGTATCAACAGAGCTTGACCACGAAGAAGAAGCCGCTGTTATATCTGCTGTAATGCCCTTAGAAATTTTCTCAGCTTTTTTACTCTTTATCACCTCAGCTTCAACTACATCTTGAACTGCCTCTAAAGAACGAACTCCCTTTGGAGTAATCTCAGAAAGATTTGCCACAATAAAACGATTATCTAATTCAAAAGGCTCAGACACAGCTCCAACTTCTTGTGATTCATAAATCCATTTTACAATGTTTCTTGCCTCACCAATGCCTTGCACTTGTTTGTCAGCTTCTTTGATGTTTGTAGCAAGCTTAATACCTAAAGCATTTGCCTTTTCTTGAAAGTTTTCTGCTGTAGCATTAATTGAAAATGCGCTTGCTTTGTTGTAGGCATTTTCAATGGTTGCACTTGACGGCTCAACTTTTTTATCAATGATAGCTAGTAAACGCTTTTCAAGTACATCGGTTTTTTCAGTCACTTTGATCAAGTGTACTCCAGCACTTGAAACAACAGAAGTAAGTGCTCCTACTTTTGATGCAAATGCCGCATCGTTAAATGGCTTGATCATTTGACCTTCTTGAAACCAACCTAAATCTCCACCATTTTCTTTTGAACCAGGATCTTCAGAAGTCTGCTTGGCAATAATTTCAAAAGGGATACCTGTCTCAATTAAACCTTTTAAACTGTCAATCTTAGCTTGTGCTCTTGCTGTATCATTGTTTTGAATGCGCACCAAGATGTGTGAGGCTTTTACAGAATCAGAAGCTGTTTTAATGTTGGTGACTTTAGCAATGTTATAGGTTCCTTTCAAAGGGTCAAACACAGGCCCTACAACCTGACCAACTGAAGCATCTTTTACCAGTTGCTCTAAAATTATTGGATAAGTTCGTTGAGTGTAGTATTTAATTTGAGCTCCTTTTGAAGCATAAGACTGAACAAATAAAGTGTCTTCTGTAGTGTTTGAGAACTTCTGTTTTAACTCATTAATGTTGTTCAAGATGATAGTGGTATCTTCTGAGGTGGGTACAATCTGAAAAGCAACATATTCAATAGCACGTTCTTCGTTTTCTTGATAGAAACTCTTATCAGTTTTGTGTTCATTATAATAAGTCTCTAAGTCAGACTCATCATAAGAAACATCTGCATCAGAAACAGTGTTGTATCGTTTTACAGTATATAAAATATCTGCCTTCTGGTTTTGCTCATTCAAGGCCATTTCAGATTGTGCTTTTGTGGCATACAAACCTTTGCTTATTAAATTGTAGTATTTAGAAGTTGCTTTGGTTTTTTTAAGGGTCTGCTCAAAGTTAATCCACTGTCTAGCAGCATTTTCATCATCACCCTCTAAAGCTTGGTTTCTAAACTGAGCCACAGCAGACTTATCAAATTGACCTGTTTGAGGATTGGTAAAGTTTTGAATTACTGCAGGATGAATATTTTGCCCTTGAAACATGTCTGTTAATTCTACAGGACTTACATCAATACCTAAAGACTTTGCAGGGGCCACTAAAATAGCCTCTTCTTCAAACTCATTCCAAACTTGCTCACGAACCTGATCAGTCATACCTGCAGGAGTAGTCAAGTTTCCTGTTTGTTGCTTATATTGCTCAATACGATCTTGAACTTTTGCTTCGAATTCTTGGTTGGTAATGTCTTTTGAGCCAGCTTTCCCTAAGGTTTGAGGGCCACCTTGTTGACCACCACCATTCGCAAAATAATCACTTACAATAAAACCCAATAACGCAATACCTAAAACGGTGATTACAAGAAGGGTTCTGTTTCTAATTTCTGTTAAAATTGCCATAATCTTTTTTCTAAGAAGGCAAATATAAGAAACTGTTTAAATTTTAGTCTTAAAAATAGCTATAGAAAAGACTTTTTTAACCCTAGAAGAATCTTTTGGCTGATCATAACTTATCTGCTGGATAAGAAGTGTTTACAAGGGTTTTTAAAGATTAACTCTTTCTCAGGACTTTTTTAGTGCACTCAAACTTCAGTTTGCCAGCACTAAAAAAGTCCTGAGAAAGAGTTAATCTTCAACGCCGAGCTTTTCAAGTTTGATAAGCTCAATACGGTTGTTTTTAACCTCTAAGATTTCAAATTTAAAGGCTTCATATCTTACTATTTCTGATTCTGAAGGGATGTTTTCAGTAATTTGGGTAATGGTTCCGCCCAAAGTTTCAATTCCTTCAAATTCAGGTAGTTCTAAGCCATATTCTTTGTTTAAGTAATCAACTTCTAATCGCGCTGAAAACAAATATTTATAATCATTGACTCGCTGTTCTTTCAATACTTCAAGATCGTGTTCGTCTTCGATTTCTCCGACCAATTCTTCTACAACATCCTCTAAAGTCAACATTCCAGATGTTCCACCCAACTCACCCACAACAAGGGCCACACTTTTTTGCTTTTCAATAAAATTACTCAATACATCTTTGGCTGACATAGACTCAGGTACAATAAAAATAGGCAACAACACATTTTGAATCGATTTTGGTTGTTTAAACAACTCAAAATGATGCACATACCCAATAATGTTGTCTATGTTGTCACGATATACTAAGATTTTAGAAAGCCCTGTTTCTCTGAAGAGTTTGGTAAGTGATTTAATGTCTTCTTTCACATCAATAGCAATGATCTCGGTTCTTGGAATCATGCATTCTCTAGCTTTGATTGAAGAAAAATCAATCGCGTTTTGTAAGATTTGAACCTCGTTTTCTAGCTCTTCTTCTTTTGATCCGGTGGTTTTTTCTTTGATGTAATGATCTAAGTCAACTATTCCGAAAGTTGTAGAGTGCTCTTCATTGGTAGTATCTCCACCCAAAAGAGTCAAAAATACATTTGAAAGTTGGGTCATGATTTTTGCTGGAATCAACAAAATAAAATACAACACCGCATAAAAAGGAGCTAAAAACTCAAGTAACTTATTGGCATTGTTTTTAAAAATAATTTTGGGCAAGAATTCAGCAGTTACCAAAATCAAAGCAGTTGATGAGATAATTTGCATCATAAATACTGCGAAAGAATTGTGTGTGATTTGATGCAAAAAAGGCTCTAAAAGCTTTGCTGAGGCGATTCCGTATACCACTAAAGCAATGTTGTTACCAATAAGCATAGCCCCAATAAAAACCGAAGGATTGCCAGTAGTAAACTTAAGCATTGAAGAGATGAATCCGCCACTTTTTTTCTTGAGCTCTAACTGTAACTTATTTGATGAAACATAAGCAATTTCAAGCCCTGAAAACAGCGCAGAAAAAACAATTGAAATCAATAAAGTTAAAATCAACGAACTCATCGATCTTCTGAGTTATAAAATCTTCTGATAAAATACATGAAAAGCGCTAAAAAAGGCATGACAATCATCATAGTATCTACCTTTTGTATTTTATAATAGGCCTGAATGTTCATGATAAGCAACACCACAAAGGTAATGAGCCAAAACCATTCCATTATTTTGTGGTACTTATTCATTCAAATTCACTTTTAGACACAGAAATGATGCCCTCTATGTCTAATATAGTGTAAATCGTGAAATCTTCATTGGCTTCTAAGCCTTTTCCGTAAATGACCTCGTCTTTTGTTTTGATCTTAACAAACTTGTCTGAATAGATTTTCTTGGCTTGTTTGTCCCACCAAAGGTCGTCTCCTGTTAGTACATCTCCATTTCTATTAATGATTTGTACATTGTCTTTAGCAACTAATTTATCTTCATCTTCGTAATTGATGGCATAATTAGCTTTAATACTTGAATTTTCTTCTCCTTGATCGTTGAAAAATCGAACATGTACCCCTTCAGGAAATTCTATATAACTGCTGTCTTTTGTAACCTCATAACGATGCAATAAAGGCGCTTTTAAAACAAATTCAATTTTAGCCGAATCACTCTGAATCATTTCAATTTCTTCGGCTAATTCTTTGGGCCCATCCTCAGTGCTCAAAGCATTGATCTCTTGCATGGTGTTCTCACATGAGAAAAGCAATGTAGTGCCTATTGCTAAAATATATAGCCCCTTTTGCAAGCTTGATTACTTGTAAAATCTAGCTGAAGTGGTCTCACTAATCCACCCCTTTACAGTATAAGAAGCTCCTTGAGTGATGTTGTAGAAAAAGCAATCTTCTTTTCCTGGAAAGTAGCCAGAATACTTGTTGATCAACTTCTGAGCTTTATCAGCCACTGAAGCATCAACGGCTTTTGCTTTGTTGAATTTGTCAACAGCTGCCCAATATCCTGCTTTTTTCTCACAAGCATTGTCTCCGCATTGAGATGATCCGGCAGCGTAGGCATTGCCTATCAAAATATAAGCATCTCCTGAATTTGCATTTAAATTCAATACTTCTCTAGCAAATTTTCTAGCATTGGCATAACTTCTTGATGCTAAATAACATTTTGCTGCATTCATGTAGGCTTTTTGTTTAAAGTCTGCATCTGAGCTCAATTCAGCAGCCTGCTTAAAGAACGGAGCAGCTTTGGCACAATTCTCTTTTTGGTTCACACCCAATGCATAAGCTGACTCGGCAGAAGGATTCTTTGCATGTAATTTAGAAGCTGCTTTGAAAAACAAATCACTATCGGTGCATTTTGCTTTGTCTAATACATTGGTGATGGTTTTTAAAAGCGCCTGATCATCAGCATTCGCATTAAATTTCTCATTGTAGATGGCAACAATTTCTTCACAAGTAGCCACTTTACTGAACGTTTTGTCAATTTCAGCTCCTACACTTTGATAAGCCTCTTTGGTACTTGTTTTCTTTGCTTTTGAAATATTTTTCTCAATCACTGCTGCTATGGTTGGATAAGTGTCTATCACCTGCTGTTTGGTTAAACTCCCCTTCTTGTACAAAGCATATTTTGACTTAAACAAGTAAAGCAATGAATTAGGATCAGCTTTATCCCCTTGAAGCTTAAACGACTCTTCTAATATTTTGTGTGCTTGCTCAGGGTTTTTTCTGTCTTGCTTGTACAGCATAGCTCCTTTTTTACCCATCACATAGCCCTTTTGTCCGAAATGTTCCATTCTATGATCATAAAGGCTAATCAGCATTTCAGATAGCGCGGCTTTCTTACCAGCATCTGCTTCTTTTTTAATAAGAGCTTTGTATACTTTCTCGCCATTCACATAGATTGATTTATGTAATTTAGGACAATGCTTAATCGTATTTTGCAAAGGCTCCAAAGCTGCTGAATAATCTTTTTGTTTATAGTATTCATTGTATAAAGAATAGTTCTTTGTACAAGCAATGCTATCTTCTTTGGTTGCTCCAAAATTATACTGCTGGGCTGTTGAATAAGAAAAAATCAGCGAAGCTGAGATGGTTAAATAGGTCTTAATTGTTTTCATGATTAATCAATTTTAGGTTTTCTAAACCACTTGTCATAAACCCCTGGTGTAATAGAGAGGCCAAATAAAAAATTAAAGTGTGTTTCTGAGTAAGTTGTTTCACCTGTTATATAATCAGCAAGCTCTATGCCAAAAATAAGAGCTGTGTTCGATTTGTTTCTCAATCCTACCGGTAGAGCTAGTCCACCAGAAAAAGCACGGCGAATTAAATCTGTACCATTTAGATTTAAAAATCCTTCAGAAGATCGTACTCCTAAAAACAATGTGGGCACATTTTCTTTCTCTTTAGCAGATAGAGCAATTTGTGTGCCTAAAGACAATGATGAAAGAGATGTAAATGTTTGGTTATTCATTGAAAATGACGACCAATCTGACAAATCATATTGCACAGAAAACCCTACTCTTTTATTGAAGTTTGCCCCAAGACCAATAGAAATATTGGTGGGCAGCTGAGTGGTTAATTGCTCATCTTTTAAATGATTTATGGTGTCAACTACATCAATAGTGTTTTGATTTTTAAACGTTGTTGTCAGCATGTTTTTGCTAATCTCTAAAGTTGATTTGTTATGCAAGACTACACCTGCAAATACCGTGGTATTATTTATCGTTTTTTCGAGATCTAAGCCCAAAGAAAACGAAGAGGCGTTCATCGAAGTTGTTGTGTGGCTTGAAAAAGGTAGAGTACCACCTAAAGAAAACTCAGTTTTTTGAGTTTGGTCAGTTGATCCGAATAAAAATCGATATTGAGCGCCAAGAGCAACAAAAAAGCTAGAATCAATGACAAATTGTTTTGAAAGAGCGAAATCTAAGGCGTTTAATCCACCCTTACCCCAAAAGGTATTCGTCGTGGTTTGCAAAGCATCTTGGTTTTCTGATTTATTGAAATACCCCATTGAAGTATAAGGCTTTAAGCTGGCCGAAAAACCGATGCTATTGGCCTTGATCGGAAAAGCAAAATACAAATAAGAAAAACGAGTGTTCTGGTTACTGGCAGAAACATTGCCCTCTTCGATGCGTTGCACAGAGCTGTACATACCCAAATCGAACACCGTGGTTGAAAGTTTTGATGCGTTGGCCGGATTTGATAGATTGCTTCCCAGAAAAGGTCTTGAAGCAGTTGAGGTAGCACCCATTAACCTTTGGTTAAAAGTTTCTGATTGCTCTGATAAACCAATTCCGTAATAAGAAAGCGGAGAGACATTTAAGTTTTGCGCCATAAGGGTGGATGCGCAAAAAGCCAAGATTATTGTTGCTGCTCTAAAATACATTTAAGGCCCCTGATAACATAATTGGGCTCAACAAAATTCGCACTTTTTAGCACACGATCAAAATAAAATGCGTCTGCACCACAAAAAATAACATTATTTAACCCGTGATTTTCTTTATAATAATCAATGAATCCTTGTACTTCATGGGCTATTCCGTTCAATACACCAGAGGTGATTGATTGATGAGTATTTTTACCTAATTGTGGTGTAGTGTCAAGTGTTTCGATGAGTGGCAAATTGGCTGTGTCTTGATTTAAACTTTTAAAACGGGTAAAGACCCCAGGAGAAATTGCTCCACCATGAAAAGCATCCTGAGAGATAAAATTATAAGTCACACAAGATCCAAAGCTTATAATTAAGCTGCTCTGATGTTTAAACTGCTTATTTGCAGCACAAGCCATTGCTATTCTGTCTTTGCCTAAGGTTTGTGGGGTTAAATAAGCAATATCTATGGGGTAGTTTAACCCATCATTTAAGTCGTATAACTCTTGAATGTGATTTGATAGTATTTTTTTCAAGGGCTCATGTGTCAAAGAAACACTACTCAGTATACAGGTGTTTATTTTATGAGATTCTATCAGTTCAATAAGCGTTGCTTCTGCCAATGCATTAAATACACTCAAAGTCTTTATTTCTTGGTGTTTTTGATAAAGCGCAAACTTAGTTTTGGTATTTCCCGAATCAATGATGAGTTGCATTCTACTGAGCTGTAAGTTCAAAAATAAAAGATTTATTTGCGCATATGCACATAAACTAATTATATTTGTCGCTCCAATTAGGATGGTGCGGTAGCTCAGTCGGTAGAGCAAAGGACTGAAAATCCTTGTGTCGGGGGTTCGATTCCCTCCCGCACCACAACTAAACAAAATAACACCCTGATAGTCAAATGATTGTCGGGGTGTTTGTTTTTTGGGTGGCGGAATAGGTGGCGAGAAAAGTTATTTCACCGTATGTGTACTACTACATAATACAATGTCATACAAAAGCTGCAAGTTGGTTCTTATGTGGTTAAGTACATTAAATCTTACCTTTGAGTAAAAAAATCTGAATATGATAAAAAGAGCTTCTTTTTTATTGGTATTGTCCATGTTTTTTAGTCATAACTATTTTGCGCAGGATTGCACATGTTTAGATAGTTACAAATGGCTTAAAAACACCTTTGAGGAAAACGATGCTGGGTTTGACTATATTTTAAAGCAAAAAGGGCAGCAAGCTTACAACCAACACAACGAAAGAATCGAAAGTTCTGTAAAAGAATTAAAGGTAAATTTAGATTGTGCCGCCAAACTTTTAGAATGGCTCTTCTTTTTCAGACAAGGCCATATTGGGATTTCCGTTTTAGACCCTAAGATTAGTTCCCCAGAAAAACCTCTAAGTACTAGCGATGAAAGAATTACTATTACGGAAGCTAGTCTTATCAAAAAGCTATCAGGTAATAATAACCCATCTTATGAAGGAATCTGGCAAAACGACTCCTATAAAGTGGGTGTTATTAAAAGAGAAGGTAAATACTTAGGCTTTATACTAGATTCAGATAATCCGAATTGGGAAAAAGGAATGATAAAGTTTGAATTGAAACAATTAGAAAACGTTAACTATGAAGCAGTTTATTACATGGGAGACCATTCTATTCAGAAGTTTAAAGATGTTACACTAACTGAGGATATTATATTGGAAATGGGTTTCGTTTCTTTTAGCAGAATATTTCCCAAATTGTCAAAATCCAAAGAACTGGAAAGGTATGTTAAAATAATGGGGGCGTCTAGCCCTCACGTGCAGCAGTTAACTTCAAAAACTTTATTGCTTAGAATACCTGATTTCTCATGGTCTAAAAAACAAGCTATTGATAGTGTATTATCAGCCAACAAAGCTCTCATTTATAGTACAGAAAACCTCATCATTGATATACGAAATAACGGTGGGGGAAGTGATATGAGTTACGATAGTATTTTACCTATAATCTACACGAATCCTATTCGACTGATAGGAATGGAAATGCTTTCAACAGAGCTTAATAACCAGAGGATGAAAGATTTTATTAATAACCCTGATTTCCCTGAAAACCAAAAAGGAAGAATGAGGGATGCTTTGGTTCAACTTGAAGCGAATTTGGGGGAATTTGTTAACCTTGACAGTACCATTGTTGATGAGGTTACTTTTGATAAGATAAGTGACTTCCCTAAAAAAGTTGGTATCCTTATAAATGAAGGAAACGGGAGTACATCTGAACAATTTTTATTGGCAGCAAAACAAAGTACAAAGGTTAAGTTGTTTGGGACTACCACAACAGGTGCATTGGATATTTCTAATATGAATTTCGTTAAAGGCCCATGTGAACATTTCGGTTTATCATACGGGCTTTCTAAAAGTTACCGGATTCCTGACATGGCCATTGATGGTAAAGGAATTTCGCCAGATTATTTTATTGACAAATCTATACCTAAATATGGTTGGATAGACTACACGCTTAATGTACTTGAACAATGAGGAATATTACGACTCAATTAATTACTCGTATTTCTTGTCTTTGTTTATTGTGTTTTCTTAGCTTTCAAACCCAAGCACAATGCAATATGTGTAAAGCCGTTCTCAAAACAAGTGACTTAGAGGAAAGAGACTTATGCTTTAATGACTTGAAGGTGTTTGAGCATTATACCATCACAGAAAAGGGTGACACTGTTCGCTTTCACTTGTATCTAAGTGGAGCAAAAGACAGTATCGAAAACATTCTGGTTTATGCACATGGTTCAGGCTTCAATCCATTGTACAGAATTAAACATACGGCTGATGGAATGCACATAAATAGCCAAGTACCCATAAGCACTAGAACCATTCCAAAAAAATACGCCTTTGTGTTAGTTTCCAAACCAGATATTCCTTTTTGCTTGGATTCGATGGATTATACTGCACCAACATCATTTTTTATGAAAGAGAGCCTTGATAAAAGAGTTAAAGACGTTGACGTTGTTGTTCGATATGTTAGGGGTAAGCTGTTTCCTAATGCCAAAAAAACAATAGCATTAGGGCATTCAGAGGGTAGTGATGTGATTGCTAAATTAGGAACCCTAAATAAGTCTATTACACATTTTGGCTATCTTTCGGGAGGCGGACATTCCCAATGGTATGATTTCCCACTAATGATTAGAAAGCAAGCCGCCCAAGGAAAAATGACTGACCAAGAAAGCATAGAGCAAATCGATAGCTTATTAGAGCAATACAAACTAATGAATAAACACAAAACCTCTACTGATTCTTTATGGCAAGGAAATACATTCAAGCGATGGGCAAGTTTTGGTGAACCGCCAATAAATAATTTGCTCAAAATTGATAGACCAATATACATGGCTATCGGATCGAATGACAGGTCTGTTCCAATAGAATCAGCCTATCTAATACCTGTTGAGTTTATTCGAAACAATAAGCAGAATTTAACGTTTAAAGTTTACACAGGGTTGAGTCATAACTTTGCAAAAACAAATGAAGAGGGTAAATACGAATCACATTGGGAAGAAGTTATGGAGGGCTTTTTCAAGTGGATTGATGAAAATTGATTTGTCTATCTTTTTTGGTACAAGAAAGGCATTAATTTTTCCCTAAATTCTTTTTGTTCTTTTTTGTAAAGAAGATTTCTCTGGTCTGGGTTAACAAATACGTAGTGTTTATTTCTGCTAATCACAAATATTCCTGAAAGCTCGTAGACAACATTATCCCAAAACTTAGGCGGTATAAAGTTAAAGTTAGAGCCATCTGAAAAAGCAGCTGTCGAATAGAGCATCTCGCATGAAAGATCTTCAACATCTACCCATCCGCTGAAATCTAAGTCTAAGCAAATAAAAAATAAGCATTTTTCTCTGTGGACAATTGGTTTATATTTTTCTGTTTTTTTGATGACGTCATAATTTTCACCCAATACTTTATGCTTGTTAGGTGTCATTCCTCCAAGACTACTGGTAGTAGTGATGTGAGTGGTTTCTGTAACTTTTGAAATTTCAATATCAAAGCATCCACCTACTTCTCTTTTAGTTCCTACAACAGGCTTTGTTTTAAGCCAACTAGAAACATCTTCAAGCATCACTGAAAAGTTTTCCATATTCCAGTAGTTGTCAATGAATTTTGCCCTGCTTTTATTGAAGTATCTAATATGTATTGACACGTGTAATGAAACCTTTAATTTTCTGAGTTCCTCAATGAATTTACCCATAATTAAACCAGCTTTCGTTTCTTCATCGCTTGGGTTAATTCTCTTCACCTCAAATATGGCTTTTAGATCACCATTTTTTATTAGACTCCAATCAGGAGTTTGAAACTTGCTTTCATTACTATTTACCTTATAATCATATTGAACTGTCCCAAAAGTTTGGTTTAAAAAAGTTCCATATTTAATCTCTGAACTATACGATTTTACCTGCATTAACTCTTTTGCGTTACTAATTTCTCTAATGATTCTCTGCTGACAGGCTGAGCTTATAGAATCATCAATAGTACCAACGATACGTTCCTTATACTTTCCTAAATCAATCATTTTTCGTAATATAGTTGAAAATATAAAATATCACATAGGCGTCAGCTTATTTTAGCGAAGGGAAACTGGTAATTTCAAAGAAATGCTAAAAATAATGTTGGGCGTGCCGATATGGCGCGGTCTCTTCTTATTTGCATTTCGGGTATACCAGTACCTCCTTCGCGGTAGGTTGTAGCTCCCGCGCCTATTTTTTTGTAAAATCTATTGTTCGGGGGTAAATAGAACAACTTACACGTTATGACTAATACCCTATTCACTATTTTTATCTGCTTAACAAGCCTTGCTGCAATCATTGGATTCATAAAGCCTTCAATTGTCTTACCATTTTTGAAAAAACCAACACGAATCAAAGTTTTTCTGTTTTACATACTATCTTTTCTATTGCTTGGTGTCGTATTGGCAATTTTTGAAGATAGAAATACAAGTATCTTACACAATGCCAAAAATGAAATGAAAAAAGGGAATTATGAAGATGCCCTAGAATATTTATCAGGAATTGATAGCACGTACGAAAACCAAGCTGAATTAGAGGTGTTAAAGCAAAAAATTTCAGAAAAGATGGATTCAGTTGCTATTGCTCAGAAAAAGGCATTAGAGCAAGAATCTATTGACAGTGAGAATGCGCTTTTATCTCGACTATCAAATGAAATTAAATCTGATGCGCTAAATGGCAAATGGGACAATACCGCTTATCGAAACGATGTTTCTTCTATTCTTAACGAATGTATCTTGTTTAATGTATGGGGAAAGCTAATTGAAGAATGTGATAGCTCCAAAAACCCAGAAATAAAGAAAAGATCGGAATTATTGAGAAATAAGGTTGTCGCCTTTCAAAAAAAGGAATTTCCACTTATGCGAAAAAACTACATCAAAATTTTAGGTGAAAAGTTATGGGAACATAATGTTGAAGTTTTGCCCAAACGCTCAAAGAATAAAGCAATCGAATTTGTAGGTGTGTATTTTGCAAACAACAAGAACATTAAAGACGTACAGGAGTCAATGAACGTTCAGTTTCACAATCTTCGATTTGACCGCATTCAATACAGGTGGGTAAGTGTAAGCGATGAGTTTACCTATTACGATCTTGAAACGGCAAAAGATGGCGATTTGGTATTAGAGTATTACCAATAATCACTTCAATTCGACAGGCTTAGATTTGTTTTGGGATTTAGGAGGAAACCCATCGCATATACCTACTTTTAATTCGTACGGACAACAAAGGGCGTGAAGGGCAAACCAAGATTCGGTTGTTTTAAGCCTTAGTTATAGAACTTATAAGGATTCATGTTTATTACATTGTATTACAACTGAATACATTTGAATACATTAGTTTGAAGTGTCTCCCTTCAATAATAGGGTGCGTACCTTTATTTCGTGTGCGATTTCAGCGATTTGCGACCAGTTTTCCCTTAGTTTAAGAGCTTGCAAACTATTTCTCTTTCTTTAAGAATTGAAAAAAATTGATTAATTAATTCGCACTTAAAGCCTGTAACCCGCTAAAAATGCAAACCAAGATTCGTGTGTTTAAGCCTTAGTTATAAAAGTTATAAGACTTATAAGTATTACAGTTGACATACAACTGACATACATTTGCCCATACATTAGTTTGGGGTGTTTCCCTTCAATAATAGGGCGCACACCTTTATTTCGTGAGCGGTTTCAGTGATTTTCGACCAGTTTTTCTTTGGTTTTAAAGAGTGTAAGACTGTTTTTTTTTCTTCAATACTTGAAAAAACTTGATTAATCAACTTGCACTTAAAGCCTGTAACCCTCTAAAAATAAGGAAAACGTTTTTCGAATAAATTTGAAAGTGGGTTGTAGAATTTAAAAAACAGACTTAACAATAGCTGCTTTGCCCACCTATTTTTCGTATTTGCCTATTAGTTTATTGAGGTGCATATTCACACTATACTTAAACTATGAAAATGCACACCTTTTTTGATACAGCCCATGTCAATCAAAGCTTTTTTTGCATCTCTGTAAACCAAGTCCTGAATATTTGAACCTAAACTTTCATTAAACTTCACAAGTCGTTTTTTGGATTTTAAATAAGTGTTTCTATGCTTGCTGAGCTTATCTTGCCAATAATCCATTGACAAATAGGAATCTCTTTCTGCTTCTTGCTTATCCGTTAGTCTGCTTCTATTTACAGATAAATCAACTACTATCATGTCTTTAATTTTTTGAAGTATATCGTTAGCAAGAAGCTTTATTACAACACCATTGAATAAATCATCCAAGGTTCTGATATTCTGTTTGGTTACGGACTTTAAATAACGTTTGTTTTTTGCTTTGATTTCTATGCGTAAGACATTATGTTTTAAATTGAATTGAGCAGATTTATTATAAGCTTTAACTTCGTATTCAGAATGCCCTACAAGCCTGAAATTTCCTTTTGGCATTAAAAACCTTGGGCTGATATAAGCGTTTTTAAATCTCTCTCTTTTATGGAGCTTTAAGCCATCTAAAAATAAATCTGGGTTCCAGTTAGTAGTGATGTTTATTCCGTATTCAAGCCTTAAAATTTCAACATCAGATAAACTAATTCCCAGTTTTGAGACTAATTGTCCAAAGGCCTTTTCACAGCGTTTAACATCAAATAAATCATGGTTATGAAAACCATCATTTGAAAAATAATGAATACTCCCGTACATAATGACTCGATTAGATGGATAGCGTCTAAAAGTGAAATTCAAATATTTTTTGGTCTCGTATTTAAGCACTCCTTCTGTATGAACTGCTACTAAATCGCTCCCATGGCAATTGTAAAGAGCTTCAAACGCGCTATTGGGAACAATAGCTTTAATGAAATCAAACACCTTATTTTCTCTTTTCGAGACATTGATACACCTCAGCTTTTTTGTATCGAACAATACTTTTAATTCTATAAGCTGTCAAAAGTTTTTGCTTTGTCCAATTATTGAGTGTGACTAATGAAACACCTAAAATTTTGGCTGTTTCATTTCTTGAAATATACTCTTGTTGAGGTGCTTTTTCTTTTGACTCTTTCTTTTGTAAAATAGAAGTAACCGTTTCAGAAATAAGGGTTTGTAGTTCTTTTTTAGAAACGTTGTGTAATAATAGTGATTCGTTCATGATAATAGATTTTTTAATCATGAACCGAATTTACTTTTGGAAAAAAGGGGAAAAAATTGGGGGACCCCTATTTCTTTACTTGGTTTAATTGTTTTTTACTGAGTTCTATTATTTCAGGTGCATGTGCCCCAAGTTTAATATCCTCAAAGAGTCTTTTAGCATGAGTCAAAGCGTTCTTGGTTTTATAAGTTTCACTACTCGTAGCATTCTTTTTTCCCCAACTATTAATTTGTCTTCTTACAGTAGCTTCTTTAATGCCTGTTATAGCTGATATTATAGCCCGAAAAGGCTTAGTATGGGACTTAATACCTTTCTCTTCCAACATATCAAAAAAGCCAGTTAATTCTAATATGGTTAGAATAGTATTGTTGTTATAGCCAGATTCATTTTCTTTCTCAACTTCAAAATTATTCAATACTGTTTTATAACGAACTAAGCATAACTGTATATAGCTGCTTATAGACATTACACGTACTAAAACATCTTCATTTAAATTGTTCAATACTATTGGATTATTACAAATGTTATCTATTTCATTTTTTTGGATTTGTAATTGATTGATCAGAAATTCTGTTGTGCTACTTTGTGGTAAAGTGGCTAAAATTTGGATATCGTCATATAAAGAATCTATGTTTTGAGGAAATTCGAGTTCAATCTTGGGGTTTAATTTAAAAGCTATCTTAGATGTTTCAGTTAATTGATATATCCTGTTTAGATTTGAGGTAAATCTAGTAATTACGCTTAAAGCCCTCCTAATTGACTCAATAATTTCCATTTTCTTTACTTTCTTTTTTCCCAAGCTTTGCTCAGTCTCATAGCAGCTGCATCGGGTGTAATTCGTATGTATTTTAAAAAGTCCTTTTCTGTTTTATGTCCAGTAACTTGCATAATGTCGATAGAGTCCATTCTGTTTAAATACTCATTGGTTGCAAAAGACCTTCTACACGTATGTGTACTGATAAGTTTATATTTTTCAATATTTTCCTTTACAATTTTTCCGCCTGCTGTTTTCTTTATCTCAACCCTTTCATGTAAGCTTTCAATATTTTCGCACAGTTCTTTTACGTATTTATTCATGTTAGGATTAGAAATTGGCTTAGGAAAAGATGTTGGTAAGTGCTGATATTTCTTCATAATAAGCTTCACATCTTTATGAATAGGAATAACCACTTTGTATTTTGATTTAACCAGTTCTTTTTCAAAGAATTCTCTGCCTTGTCGAACAATAATATACTTCTTATCTAACTCTGATAAGTCAGAATACCGCAAACCTGTACGGCATCCTAAAATAAATAAATCCCGAATTTTACATAATTTACTTTTAGGTAAGATGTTAAGAGCTAAAATACTTTCTATTTCTTCTTCTGTAACATGAACCGTATCCACTTCAATACTATCTGCCTTAAACTTTTTTGACTGAAAAATCCTATTATCATGCAACCTGTCGTCTAACGCTCGGTTCATGACTGCTTTCAGCGTTTTAATGTGTTTTCCCGTGGTATTGATAGAGTAGTTTTTATGCTCAAACATGAATGTTTTAAAGGAGTTATAAAATACCATATCAACATCTTCAAATGTCATTTTGTATGCTTCTATTTTTTCAAAGTCTAGCAAGATATTTTTAAACTGCTTATATACTTTTATAGTAGATGGGCTAATGGGATTTCCTGTTTTGGCATTTATCGTAGTAGGAAGTTGTTCAATAATGTAGGAAATATATTGAACTAGATTTTCGTGCCTTGTTTGGTCTTTTCCTTTCCCCAAAGCCTCCAAAACAGCCTCTTTTAGCTTGTTGTTATCTACGTTGTTGGTGTCTTTTGTATGTGTTTGATATACAGCTAGTATTCTACTTCTAATACTTTCAAGTTTATGGTTTAGTTCAGGGTAGTTGGGAAAGCTTCTAACTTGTCTGGCTCTACTTCTTTTTATATCCCAAAATTCGGGTTTAACTTTTTCGCCTGTCGAAAACCTTATCCTTTTACTGCTAAACCGCAAATAACCGAGAATAAGACTTTCACTCTTGCTTTTAGGGGTTTTTAATACAAATGTTACAGAAGCCATAATCTAATAGGTGGCGAAATAGGTGGCGAGTTTTGGTTTATTAATCTTTACGTATATTTATCGAAATTAATCATTTATTCAATAAATACAATGGTTTTAAGGATAATATGAGATAAACCAAAATACAAGAGGTTAAATATTAAAGAGTCCCTCCCGCACCACTAAAAAAAATTAAGCTCAGCTTTTTGCTGGGCTTTTTTTTATATAAGTAATGTTGGTTTTAATTTGGTCGGGAATCGGCTAGCACACATGCTGGCTCAATCCTCCCTGATTGGTCGGATCGACCTCTCCCGCACCACTCTAAAAAAATTACATGTATATACATCTATTTATACTTTTTTCTTTTATATTCGTACTATGAACAGAAAAAAGTTTATTAAAAACTCAGCACTTTCTGCATTTTCTCTGGGGGCGCTAAAGGCGTCAGGATCCACCCAAAAAAAAGAAAAAGAACAACTGGGTCATAATCATATTCCAAACCATGAAATCAAAAGGTTGAATACTGTTTTACATAAAGCAAATACAAGAGGAGGAGCCGATCACGGATGGCTCAAAGCAAAACATTCGTTTAGTTTTGCCAATTATCAGAATCCTGAGCGTATGCATTTTGGTAAACTGCGCGTCTTAAATGATGATACGATCGCTGCAGCAAAAGGATTTGGCATGCATCCGCACAAAGACATGGAAATCATTACCATTCCGCTTTCAGGAAATCTTGAACACAAAGACAGCATGGGCAACACCTCAGTGATTAAGTCTGGAGAAATTCAAGTGATGAGTGCCGGAACAGGGGTATACCACAGTGAATTTAACGCCAATAAAGACCGGGAAGTAAAACTGCTGCAAATTTGGGTGTTTCCGAACAAAAACGGCCATACGCCTCGATATGATCAAATCAGCATCAAAGAGTTGTATAAGCCTAATCAATTTTTTCAAATTCTATCAAATACAGACCAAGATCAAGGGGTGTTTATTCATCAAGATGCCTGGTTTCATATGGGAGAATTTGAGCCTGGCAAAAAAGATCGCTATACTTTGAAATCAAAAAATTCAGGGGTATATCTATTTGTAATTGACGGAGAGGTTCAAATCAATGATCAAGCCCTTGAACCAAGAGATGGATTCGGAATTTGGAACACCGATCAAATTGAATTAACTTCTACAACCAAAAGCAAAGTACTGCTCATTGAAGTACCTTTATAAATATATTTTTAAAACATGCATTTAACCAAAAGCCTTGAGTGGCGCTATGCCACTAAAAAATTTGACGAAAACAAAACTGTTGACCCCTCTGATATAGAAAAAATCAAGCAGGCCATCAGCCTTTCTGCCTCTTCTTATGGATTGCAAAGCTATAAGGTAATTGCCGTTTCTGATCAAGCTACTAGAGCAAAACTTGCCGAGCACTGCTGGGGTCAAAAACAAGTCGCACAAGCTCCTATCGTGTTTGTTTTTGCTGCCATTAAACGCGTTGATGATGCTTACATCGATGGATTTATTAGCCTAAAATCTAAGGTGCAATCTGTGCCTGAAGAAAACCTAAAAGGATACGGTGATTTCATGAAACAAACCTTGGGCAACTTCTCTGATGAACAACAGCACATTTGGAGCTCTAAACAATGCTATATCGCCCTTTCTAACCTTTTAAGTGCTTGCGCAGAACTCAAAATTGATGCTTGCCCCATGGAAGGATTCTTATCTGATAAATTCGATGAAATTCTAGGGCTTTCTGAAAAAGGATTGACCAGTGTAGTGATTGCTCCTGTTGGATATCGTGCTGATGATGATCAAACTGCACATGCAAAGAAGGTGCGTAAGCCTTT
>JAHDHZ010000020.1:28696-40597 GCA_020631045.1 Flavobacteriales bacterium
GATATCGTGCTGATGATGATCAAACTGCACATGCAAAGAAGGTGCGTAAGCCTTTGGAGGAGTTGTTTGTTGAGGTGTAAGCAATAAATTTCTAGCTTTTGAGTTAACATTATACGTCATGTATAGATTTATATTGATTTTTGGGCTTTTCTTATCTGCTTGTGAAGGCGATTCTTTGAATACTGTATTTGGGTCAAGATACACTGAACAAGTTGACCAAGAATGTGCTAATCCTGAGATTTCATGCCAAATGCTCTTGCATTTTTGTGATCCTTCAAAATGCTCTTATTTACCTTATGGAGATATTATGTATCATGCTGATTATGAAGTTGTTTCTGATACTGTTAAAGTAACTTCTGAGACCGATACTTTTGCGCTAAAAATACTAGAAGACAATCAATTAAAAATGATTGGATCAGATCAGATTTTTAATAAAAGCTCTAATTGTAATTGAGTTACTTCTTATTAGAATCTACCACAATACGCTCTTCTCGATTCGCTAATTCCCAAGCAGTGTGAAACACCAATCTGGTAATTTTCTCCATTTTAGTAAAATCGATTTTCTCTACCGTATCTGTTTCTTTGTGGTAATCTTCATGCACACCATTAAAGTAAAAAATAACTGGAATATTATTTTTTGCAAAGTTGTAGTGGTCTGATCTATAGTAAAATCGGTTAGGGTCATCTTCGGCGTTATATCGATAGTCTAAATCAAGTTGAGTATGTTTCTTATTTTGCTGTTCACTGATTTGATGCAATTCAGAACTGAGTTTATCACTGCCTATTAGATAAATATAATCGCCGTTCTGATGCAAAGAATCAATTCGTCCGATCATATCAATATTTAGATTTGCCACTGTATTTTCTAGAGAAAATACTGGGTTTTGGGTGTAGTACTTTGACCCCAGTAATCCTTTTTCTTCACCCGCTACTGGCATAATTAAAATGCTTCTTCTGGGGCCATTTCCACCCGCTTTTGCATTAGCAAAGCTCTGAGCGATTTCCATCAATGCTGCTGTACCAGATCCATCATCATCTGCTCCATTGTATATTTTACCATCCTTTATACCCAAATGATCATAGTGGGCTGTCAACACAATGATTTCGTCTTTTTTATCAGTGCCTTCAATATAGGCTAAGACATTTTCACCAGTTGCCTTTTTGCCTTTTCTATTGATTACCACCTCAACAGATTTGTTCAAAGTGCATGAAAATGGTTTTTTACGTGCCTTTTTTTGCAGTTTTTTAAGGGTATATCCCGTATTCAACAACAACTCTTCTTGCGCTTGGCTAGAAATAAAAAAAGCGGGGGACAGATTTGATTTAGTAGTATCTGAAGTCAGTCTTACATAAGGGCTTTTTACGTAATGATCTAAGCGTTTGGTATTGCTTTTGAATTTTTGATCAAGCACAATAACTGCTTTAACGCCTTGTCTATAAGCTGTTTTGAGTTTTATTCTCCAGTTTTTGGTCCAGTAGACTTCTTTTTTTGTGCCTTTCAAAACGGGCGGAACTCCACTTAACATCACTACAATTTTATCTTTTACCGCTTTGTTTACATAATCATTGTATTGCTCATCTTGAATTCCGTAACCTAAAAACAATAATTGATCAGCGGCAAATACTCCATCTTCAAAACCTCTGAAATGATAAAAATCATCAAAGAAATGAAATATAGAATCTGTGCCTATATTGATGTAAGAATCTTTGGTTTCAGGATATTTAATCTGAATGGGAAAGGTTTGGTAATAGCCTTTATCTAACCCTTTTATGGGTTGAATGCCTTGTTGAATAAAGAAGTTCTTTAAGTAATCAGCTGCCATTTTCTGACCCATTTCACCAGTTTCTCGACCTTGAAAGTTATCAGAGGCTAAAATGTGCAAGTATTCACTTAAGTCTTGTGCTTTGATTTGGTTGGCGTACTTATCAGCAATAGATTGTGCGCTTACTAAAGTACAATAGAACAGAAGTATTGATAAGAAAAATCGACTCATGTTAGTAATTAATTTTTTCTACCCTATTTTGGTGTCTTCCGCCTTCAAACTGAGCTTCTAAAAATGCTTTTACACAGTCTCTAGCTATATCTTCACTGATAAATCTTGCAGGCAAGGCAATAATGTTAGCATTGTTGTGCTGGCGAGCAAGTGATGCAATTTCAGCAGACCAACAAAGCGCTGATCGAATGTCTTTATGTTTGTTAGCACTCATGTTAATGCCGTTACCAGAACCGCAAATTAAAATGCCTAACTCAGCTTTTTGAGTCAGCACCTCTTGTGCTACTTTATGCGCAAAATCTGGATAATCTGCCCTGTCATTTGAATATGTACCTTGATCTGAAACCTCGTGATTTAGGCTTTTTAAAAGATCTACAATAATGGTTTTTAATTCAAACCCAGCATGGTCTGATCCGATGGATAGTTTCATGATCTTTGAAGTTTAAATAAATGATACAAGTTGGTAATGGTCAAATAAGCATTCAAGACCACAACAGGTAACATTCCACCTTTAATGGTGCCGTAAATCACAAAAATAATTGCTCCAATAAGGTTGAAAATTCTAAGCCATTTGATCTCTTTCATGCTCAGAGAAAGTGCTACCATAATGAAGCCTACATAGCCTACGATTTCAAGTACAGATAATTCCATGCAGCTAAGTTACGCTACTTTAAGAGTCTTTCAAAAATTTGAAATACCGCTGGGCAATGTTGAATGTTTTTTATGTGGATGTTTAGATGCTCTGAGAATTTTTGAGCGTTGGTATGCGGATAGGCCCTACAAGCTTTTGGACGCACATCATAGATTTGACAGGTATTGTCTTTGTTTAAGAAATAACAAGGCGACTTACCCATTACACGGTCTAAATCTTCGTCTTCTTTGGTGTATTTGTCTAAAAACTCGTTTTGAGAAATCGATAAGTGTTTGGCAATGCGTTTACTGTCTTGATGTGTAACAATGGGTGGAATACCCTTGCAACAGCCAGCACAATCTAAACAATTAATGTTTTCAAATACCTGATCATGTAAAGTAGGCCCTTCTTTGTTGAGCTTTTTTAAAACTGCCTTATTGGGTTTCTTGAACTGGTTTTTTGCTTTTTTATGCAGTGCTTTTGCCCCAGCTTTGAATTTGAGAAGAAAATCCACCCAAAAAATTAAAAAGTGATTACTCTAAAAATCCTACCGAAATGCCCACGCACGCCTTTTGCTTTAACTCATCACTGGCAATCACATCAACCACCAATTTGCGAGAAGCCTCAAGCTTAAAATCCCAACTCGCCTTCTCTTTACCCTTACTTGAATACAAGAGTTTTCCGCTCTTCGCAGTACGCACCTCAAAATGCACCTGATCATTTTGATCGGCCACACATGAAGAAATACGATAGGTGTTGCCTGAGTAAAATGAAAGCACTGTCGATGCGCGTTCTCCTGCCGATATGGTTGCCGAATTGACTTGCCCATTGTGCAGGTAAGGCTTTAGTGCCGGCACGCATTTATTGTCTAATAAATCATAGCATCCGAACCGAACGAATGAAGAGTTTATAAGCAAAGCAAAAGCCGAGAGGGTAAAAAGTTTGTAAAGTCTGTTCATCTGTGTGTTTTGGTCTTTAGACGCAAAATGAGATGAAAAGGTTACAGATGTTTTATTTTAATTGTCTTTAGTGTAAAATATCTAAATATTGTAGAGGTAATTTTAGGACTAAAAAACACTGTTAACTTATAGCAGGATTATCAACAAAAAGTGTGTACTTTTTTCAGGATGACACAATTTTGTTAAGTTGACTCAAGGTCGGCTAAAGTCTATTTTACATTGTTTTGGCAGTAATAAAATTGCGAATGGTTCTTTTTTGGTGTACATTTACACCATAACAAATTATTATGAAGCGTCAAAGTATTTCACTAACAAAACCAAATGATGAATGGCTTAAAAGTCAAGTATTCAATGAAGAGTATTCAAGTAAAAGCGAACTAATAAATGACTTAGTTCGTCAAGCAAGAAAACAACAAGCTCAAATTGATTGGATTAAAGCTAAATTAGATAATGCAGAGAATAGTGGGTTTACTCATGATAGTAAAGAACAAATTTTAAAGCAGTCAAAGTCTTTATTAAATGGCTAAGTACAAACTAAGTAATGCAGCTAAACAAGACCTGATAAGAATTCATCATTATGGGATTAAAAAATTTGGAGTTAAACAAGCTGACAAGTATTTTGAGGCATTTTTTGAATATTTTGAGATCATTGCTCAAATGCCTTACTCTTTTGAGTCAGTAAATTTCATTAAAAAAGATTACAGGCGTTGTGTTTGTGGCTCAGATAGTATTTTCTACAGGGTGAAAAATGGTATTGTAGAAATCATGGCAGTTGTCGGTAGTCAAGATCTAAATGACATACTTTAAATTACTGAATATTATTTGCCCTTATCTCAGTAACCAAGGCAAAGATCTCTTCAAACTCTTGGTTTGACATATCAGTTTGAGTTGCGCCTTTAATTACTGCTACTTCTCCTTCTTGCTCAATAGTTGGTTCTTCTTCAGTGTAGGTTAATGCATCAAAAGCCTTGTTGAGCTTTTCTAATTCTTCTATGTTTTGTTTTAATCCCTGGTCAACCTCAGCAGTTTTTTGCATCAAGCCCATTAAATTGTCAAGTGAGAAACGCTGCTCTGTAATACGTTTTTTAAGCTCAACATTGGTAGAATCAGCTTTGTAAAGATTGCAAGCCAAATAAAAAGCCTCAACCCATCCACCATACAACACCAAAGAAGAAACCGCAACATTATCAGTCTCTTTCAGATGTGCATCAGCTAACCAATAAATCTCTGAGACAATGTTCATCATTGAGTCTTTATCTTCTAAGTTGTATTCTACTCTATCGATCATCTCTTGGTTAAAAGCCTTCATGATACCTAAATCTTCAGCCAATGATTTTGATGAAGAAATATAAAACCGAATGTCTTGAATTTGATCAAACAGGGTAGCGTAGCTCAAATCAGCACTGTAAACGCCTAAATTGATGGCTTTTTTCTTTCGAGAGTCATAATTTTTAGCATTGTTGGGTGCATTGAGTAGTTTGTAATCATACTCAGCTCCTGCTTTTCTGAGTTGAATAGCCGTTTCAATAGGAGATGGAATCATGTAAAACAAGTTCTTCACCTCATCTAAACGATCAGAGTACTCTTGCTCTTCTTGCATGAGTTCTGAAAGCGATTGATCGGTCGAGCTTTCAGAGCACGAAAAAAAGGCAAAAAGCACAAATAAAAACGGTATTATTCTCAGGTTTTTCACTTTTACTACCTAAATGTAAAATTTTATGCAATACAAATCCAATTTTTTTGGTGGTTTTCAAAAAATGAATGGTTTTGTATAATCCATGCTTTTGTTTTCAGTCGTTTTTAGTGCTGACAAACTGAAGTTTGAATGCACTAAAAATCGTTGTAAAACAAAAGCATTCCCTTTAAGAAAATAAGTCAGTTCCCGTCATCTCTTTAGGCTGGTCAACTCCCATGATCTTTAAAATACTCGGTGCTATATCTGCCAGAACCCCATCTTTTAAAGTTTGAAACTGATCGCCCACATAAATGCAATTCACCAAATTAGTGGTGTGTGCAGTATGCGGAGTACCATCTGAATTTTTGGTTTTTTCAGCATTGCCATGATCGGCAATGATTAAGATTTCATACTCTAAATCTTTTAAGGTGTTCACTAAACGTTCTAATTGTTGATCGACCGTTTCAACAGCTTTAATAATAGCATCATAAACCCCTGTATGGCCTACCATATCAGGATTGGCATAGTTTAAACACAAAAAATCAGGCTGGTGGGTGTTGAGGTGCTCCATGGTTTTATTAGTCAGTAACTCAGCACTCATTTCAGGCTGTAGATCATAAGTCGCTACTTTTGGTGAGGGGGCTAAAATTCTGGTTTCTAAATCAAATTCAGCCTCTCTGGTGCCTGAGAAAAAGAAGGTAACATGCGGATATTTCTCAGTCTCAGCAGCGCGCACTTGAGTTTTTTGATGTTTAGATAAGACTTCTCCTAATGTGTTTTTTGGGGCTGTTTTTTTAAAAACTACTTCAATGTTTTTAAACGCTTGATTGTAGTTAGTAAAGCTTAAAAAATCAAGGGTTAAAGGACGCATTTCACCTTGAGGGTTTTGGGTTAAACACTCCGTAATTTGTCGGGGGCGATCTGTTCTAAAATTGAAGAAAATCACTGTGTCTTCTTCTTTGATTCCTGCAAAATCAGCCGCTACCAAACCATGCATAAACTCATCGGTGATGTTGTTTTGATAGGCCTTTTGGATGGATGATTTAAAATCACTTACCCCCTCTCCTTTACCACACACCAACAAATCATACGCTTTTTGCGTTCTTTCCCACCGTTTATCGCGATCCATAGCATAATATCTGCCAATCACCGTAGCAAGTTGTTGAGAAGCGGTATCTAAATGATTTTCTAGTCTTTCAATATGATTGATACCAGATTTAGGGTCAGTGTCTCTACCGTCTAAAAATGCATGTATTTTGACGTTTTTGTGCCTTTTTTGTTTGCATACATCTAGTAGGGCGAATAGGTGGTTGATGTGACTGTGCACGCCTCCATCTGATGTTAAACCCATCAGGTGCAGTGTAGTATTTTTTTGAATCGATCGTTCAATGGCCTTGACTAAAGTGGGGTTTTCAAAAAAAGTGCGGTTTTCAATACTTTGATCAATTTTAGCCAATTCTTGTAAGATGATTCTGCCTGCTCCGATATTTAAATGCCCTACTTCTGAATTGCCCATTTGCCCTTTGGGTAATCCTACGTGCTGGCCATGGGTTTTAAGATTTGAGCTGAGATGTTTGTTAAGCAGTTTGTCATAAAAGGGGGTGTGGGCTTGTGCGGTGGCATCGATTGCAGAGCCATCTCCGATGCCCCATCCGTCTAATATGATTAGTGCTGCTTTTTTCATGGTTTAGTGTAACTTAAAGTAAAGGTAACTAGCCCTGTTTTTTGTTCTGCAAACAATCTAAAATCCATGACATCACTAAAGCGCTTAGCCAGGTAAAGGCCCAAGCCCAAGCCTTTTTGATTGATTGATGTTTTATGAAACTTATCAAAAACTTTATCGGTTTGAATCACTTGATTTGATTTATTGCTCACCTTTAATACTTTATCTGATAAATGCAGCAACACTTTGCCATCTGCAGTGTATTTGTACGCATTTTCTAGCAAGTTGTAGATGATACTTCTAAGGGCAAATGCATCTGCCTGAATAATGGTTTGATTAAACCCTTTTTTTACAACCTCAACATGTTCATATAATACATCAAGCTCTTTACATACCGAATCAATAAGCGTATTTATATTGATGCTCTGCAACTCAATGCTATATTGATTTGAACTTAGCTTTGAGCTGTTCAATACATTGTCAACCATGCGGTTCATGTGATCAATTTGCGCAATTGAAATTTCAGTTAGGGTTTGTTTCTGCGCTTTATTAAGATCAGTATTTAAACTTTGCATAGCCAATCGAACTGAAGTAATCGGGGTTTTTAGCTCGTGAGTAACAGATAATAAAAAGTCGTCTTGCATTTCTTGTTTGGCGCGCATCATACCAATGTGTTTCAATACAAAATAAAATCCCCCCAATAACAAACATAAAAACACGGCTCCTTCACCTAAGACCATGTAAAAAGTCTTTTGATCTGCACCATTAGATTTATATATCAAATAGGCCCACCAAAAAAATTGAAGCAGTACGTACGCAAAAAGCGCATAAACAAGGAAGGTAATGCGCTTAAAAGACACGCTTAAAGTGTTTTTAGATACTCAATCACTGCTGAACGCTCTTCAGTAGTTAGATTATCTCCAAAAGTATGGCCTTGATTGCCATAACCATAAAGTGTTGTGTTGTAAGTATCAGAACTGCTTTGTGAACTTTCAACCGTATAGTTCCAACCCACTTTTTGAAAATCATAATCGTTTTGATTGAAGCTTCTTTTCCAATAAGTTGGTCTTTGCGAGCTGTTTAACACATCTTCTAGTGTGGGAACTGAGGCATTATGAAAATACGGAGCAGTTGCCCATATTCCGTCTAAAGGTTGAGCAACATATCCACCCTCTGTTTGAGCAAGGCCAGTATATTGACCAACAGTTCCAAACCAACCTGTGTTGTACCAATCCATAAAATTCCCATAAACTGTTGATTGGTAAGCATCAGACAATACAGGATCTGTACCCACCACTTCTTTTGAAACCAAAAGGTTCGGATAGCTTTCATTTGCCCCATAAGTTCCGTGGCAAGAAGCACAATTATCATTAAATAGTAATTCTCCTTGATCTACAAGAGTAGGGTCAATTGTTTCAGGATAAGCAGGTGGCTCAATGCTATTGATGTAAGCCAATACATCAATAAATTTCGGATCAACTTCATTGGCCTTAGAAGAATCAATCATGGTCAACAAGCTTGAAGCCATTAAAAAACGTGTGAAGCTTCCTCTACCCACTCCAGTATAAAACATGGCATTTTTCTTTTTCAACAACCACCAAGCAGGTACATCTGTAGGAATTACCTCTGGAGTAATCATTTGAGTAGCATTGTCATTCCACTCTAAAGTTGTTTTGTCTCTGTATGCAATCAATACTTCAGTGATTTTATCTGCAGGGTTCACACCTCTGCAATCAGTTACAATGTTTGAACTAATTGCTCCTAAACCTTTAGAAAAAGGCTCATAGGCTTCCCATTCAGGAGAATTCGCACCATATAAAAACTGAACAGCAGAATTTGAAAGGGTAACATTGGTACTTTGATTTTCACTAAAATCTGTTAAAGTATTGCCAAGGCCTAAAATAAATTGCCCATTCAAATATCCAGCATGACACTGAAAACAGTTAGGCCCTACTACTCTTACCCCATTCGGAGCATCAACAGCTGTGTAGTCAAATGAAATTTGAGCATTGTCTCCAGTTCTATTCAAAACATTACTAGAGCTAGATCCAAATACTTGATTGTATACTGCGTAAGGAATCCCTGAGCTAATGTAATCACCGTATTTTAAGTATTCAAGCCCTATCGAAGCATCTCCGCCTATAGGCTGCATAGAAGCCGGGATTTCTACAATTCCATTATTTGTCTGATTAGAGTCTACAGGATTTGTAGGATTGTTATCTGCGGGTTCATCTTTATCTTTTTTACAAGCAGCAAAACCAATAGCAAGAGATAAAGAAAGTATCAATAGTTTTTTCATGATGTCTTTATTGCAAGATCAAAATTAACAATTAATTCAAGGTGCATCAACCTTATAAACCAGAGAGCCTTCTTGCAGACTTTTCATAATCAGGTTTGATCTCTAATGCTTTTTCATAAAAGGCTTTAGCTTGCTCAAATTGTTTTAAATCTTCGTAACACAATCCCATATTGTGCATGGTTTTATAATCTGAAGGATATAAGGTACTTGCTTGATTGAAAAATAGCAAAGCAGAATCTGGTTTGTGAAGTTTTTCCATATAGGCATGACCCATACTAAAAAGTGCATTGTAATTTTTAGGATCAATCTCTAACATTAATTTATAACCCTCTAAGGCCTGTTTAGGCCTGTTCATGATATGGTGTAAAAAATAACTTTTATGATAAATAGCCTCTAAACTTGATGGAGTAGCTTGAATGGCATTATTATAATATTGTAAAGCAAAAAGAGGGTTTATGCGCTCATTTAATCTACCCAGTTGAATGTAGGCTTTGGTATATTTAGGATCTTGTTCAACGCAGGTTTGAAAGCTTGAAATTGCACTTGCCGTATCACCTCCATATTTAAAAGTCATTCCCTTTTGAAAATAGGCTGAAGGATTAAACACATCAATTTTTAACGCTTTATTCACCCAAGAAATCGATTCAGGATATTTTTCTAAAAGCATGAAAATCTCTGCTAATTTCAAGTGAGACTCTATGTCTTTAGGGTCTTTTTCAATGGCTTTTTGATAGTCAGCACGCGCATCTCTGGTTTGACGATTCATAAAATGAACATCAGCTCTTAATCTATAAGCTTTTGAGATGTTTGAATCGATCTCTATAACCCGATCAATGTCGTCAAGTGCTTCTTTTTTATTGTTTTTTAAAAGAAAATATTGTGCTCTTTGTAAATATAAATCAGTGTTAGAAGGATCGTTTTTAAGCCGCTGATTAATGTCAGTTAAAGACTGATCTTCAACTTTTACACTTGAAGTTTCAATAGACTTTTCTTCTTTTTGGATGGATGAGTCACACGATGAAATACAAAAAAATATCCCCAAAAGTATACACCAATGGGGATATTTAAATTTTTGAATCAACATCTTATTTCTCTGCCAAAGCAGTTCTAATTTGCTCTTCAATCTGAGCACTTAACTCAATGTTATCTATTAGTAGGTTTTTAACAGCTTCTCTTCCTTGTCCGAGTTTATCTCCATCATAACTAAACCAAGATCCGCTCTTAGAGACAATACCTAATTCTACAGCTAAATCAATGATTTCACCTGCTTTTGAGATGCCTTTACCGTACATGATGTCAAACTCTGCTTTTTTGAATGGAGGCGCTACTTTGTTTTTTACCACCTTCACACGCGTTCTATTGCCAATCACCTCATCTGCGTTTTTCAATTGAGTTGATCTACGAATATCAATTCTAATAGAAGAGTAAAATTTCAATGCATTACCCCCAGTTGTGGTTTCAGGATTTCCAAACATTACCCCAATCTTATCTCTCAATTGATTGATGAAGATCACACAACAATTTGTCTTGTGAATGGTTCCAGTTAACTTTCTTAAAGCCTGAGACATTAAACGCGCTTGAAGACCCATTACTGAATCGCCCATCTCTCCTTCAATCTCTGCTCTGGGCGTCAAAGCAGCTACTGAGTCAATGATTAAGATATCAACAGCTCCTGAACGAATCAAGTTATCAGCAATTTCTAATGCTTGCTCTCCATTATCAGGCTGAGAGATTAAAAGGTTATCGGTGTCAACTCCAAGGTTTTTAGCATAAAACTGATCAAAGGCATGTTCTGCATCAACAATAGCAGCGATTCCACCCATTTTTTGACACTCTGCAATAGCATGAATAGCCAAGGTGGTTTTTCCTGAAGATTCAGGACCATAAATTTCTACGATTCTGCCCTTCGGATAGCCGTTTATACCTAAAGCCAAATCAAGGTTTAAAGATCCTGTAGGAATCACCTCAACATTTTCAACCGGAGCATCGCCCAATTTCATCACAGAGCCTTTTCCGTAAGTCTTATCTAATTTATCTAAAGTTAATTGAAGTGCTTTTAATTTTTCTTGTGCTACGTCTTTAGCCATAATGCTGTAATTTAATTGGTTAATGATGCGAGCTCTTCTAAGATTTGAGCGCTGTGGTCTTTGGTTTTTACTTTATCAATTCTGTGCATGATTGTGCCCTGCTCATCAATGATGAAAGTGACACGATTAATGCCCATAAATTCTCTTCCCATGAATTTTTTCATACCCCATACTCCATAAGCCTCACAGGTTGTTTTATCAGTATCAGCTAACAATGAGAATGGAAGGTCATATTTTTCAATAAACTTCTGATGTTTTTTTTCATCATCAGCACTCACGCCTAAAATTTCAAAACCCTCTTTTTTAAGCTGATCGTAATTGTCTCTCAAATTACATGATTCCATGGTACACCCTGGGGTCATATCTTTGGGATAGAAATATAAAATCAACTTTTTTCCTGCAAAATCAGAAAGCGCAACGGTGTTTCCGTTTTGATCTGGTCCGCTAAACTGTGGTGCTTTATCTCCTGGTTTTAAACTCATAGTACTAATATACAAATTAAACATACAGCTTTTTAGAGCTGTTTATAACTCCTCAAAGATCACAATAAAAAACCCAAAAGCCGTTAGATAAACGTTTAAAAACGCTTATTT
>JAHDHZ010000021.1:0-1259 GCA_020631045.1 Flavobacteriales bacterium
AGGACCCTCTGATTAACAGTCAGATGCTCTAACCAACTGAGCTAAGGAAGCAAAGTGAGCACAAATCTAACACTCTTTATTCATTTATGCAATAGCTTAGAAATAAAATTTCTGTAAGCTAGAACAACTCATTGATTTGCAATCTTTAAACACAATTCTGCCAATCGATTTGAATAGCCCATCTCATTGTCATACCATGAAGAAACCTTTACAAAATCACCCATTGAAACCGTAAGCGGAGCATCAAAAATTGACGAATAACTCGACCCAACTATATCAGAAGAAACAATGGCATCTGTATTGTATTTTAAAATCCCTTTAAACTGATTTTCAGAAGCCTTCTGAATAGCTTCATTGATTTGTTCAGCAGAGACCAACTTACTAATCTGCAAAGTCAATTCAGTAATTGACCCTGTAGCTGTCGGCACACGTATTGCAGAGCCTTGCAGCTTGCCCCTCATCGATGAAAAAATGGCTTCTAAAGCTTTTGAAGCCCCCGTAGTAGTCGGAATAATGTTCACCCCAGCAGCTCTTGCTCTTCTTAAATCTCTGTGCGGAGCATCATGAATGCGTTGATCAGACGTATAAGCATGTACAGTGGTTAAGATTCCTTTTTTAATTGTGAATTCCTGATCAAGAACTGCAATAAGAGGCGCTGCACAATTTGTTGTACACGAAGCGTTTGAAATTACCTGATCTTGAGCAGTAATTTGATCATCATTTACGCCCAAGACGATCTGTTTAATCCCCTCAGATTTGGGTGGAGCAGATAAAACTACTTTTCGAGCACCTGCTTTCAAATGTAAAGAAGCTTTTTCAAGAGTTCTAAACACTCCGGTAGCCTCAACAACCACATCAATTTTTAAATCTTTCCAAGGTAATTGATCAGGGTCTTTACAAGCATACACATAAACTAAATCATCTTCAACCTGAATAGACTTTGACTCAGCCACTACTTTTTTATCAAAAATTCCTTGCAAAGAATCATACTTCAACAAATGCGCCATAGTCTTTGCATCAGAAAGATCATTAATTGCAACTAAATCAACTTGATCCATCCCACTAAGCACACGAGCAGTAAGCCTCCCGATACGCCCAAAACCATTTATTGCTACTCGAATTCTACCCATTTTTTAACTTTTGGTAAATGTATAAAAACCCCTAGATATTTTTTGTGCTCTTTTTATTTTTTTTTGGGGCTTTCCGAGCTAAGTACACGTATCTTTTTATTAAGTTTAAACGGCTATAAACGTTTAAAA
>JAHDHZ010000021.1:1359-10992 GCA_020631045.1 Flavobacteriales bacterium
AAACGTTTAAAATAAAATTTTTCACGAACTTGAAGTCGCCGGAGGGGAAACTTGTTTCCCTCAAACACCCCACAAAAAAAAACACTGCTCTAAAGAAAGATCAAAACCCAATTAAATCAAATCTTAATCTATTTTGTAAACAGCACGATTAAGCTTAATTTTGGGCTGAAAATCAGTCTTTGAGCAAAAATCAAACACACACAGGCATTGTCTTTATTACCACTTTAGTAGGGGCTGTTTTAGAGATCTACTTTGGCAACAAACTACAGTCTTACGCACTGATGACTGAAGGCTCACACATGATGTTGCACGCCATTATTGTAGGGGTTGGTTTTGGTGTTTATTTTTTCAGAAAACACAACGCAGTAAGCCTCTTAAACTTAAGTGCGTTTAACCTTTCTATTGTTTTGTTCATTTTCACAGTAGGTACTTTTATACGTTCTTTTAGAGGTCTTTTCACTGAAACAACACAAGTTCTTGATTATGGCCTAGCCATTAAAATCGCACTTTTAGGCTTAAGTATTCATTTAATCAACTTTTTCTTTTTACAACATCACGACCATCACCACACCCCTGACGAAAATTGCAAAGATCATAACATCAAAGCCATATACCTTCACGTTTTAGCCGATTTATTTACAGCAATCATGACCGTTTTAGGCCTATCTTTAGGTTACTATTTTTCATTTGCAAAAGCAGATTCAATTGCTGGCTTGATTTCAAGCTCTATTGTAATTTATTGGGCAATTAAACTTATTCAAAAAACACTTATAAAACTAAAGGCATGAATCTTACTTTTCACAAGTATCAAGCCACCGGAAACGACTTTGTCCTGATTGCTAATCTGGAACAAAATCTTCATGTAACATCAGATCAGATTAAAAGACTATGTGATCGGAATTTTGGAATTGGTGCAGATGGATTAATCTTACTTGAAAAATCACAAAACACTGATTTTAAAATGGTGTATTTCAATGCCAATGGCAAGCAAAGCACCATGTGTGGAAACGGCGCAAGATGTATTGCTAAATTTGCTCAAAGCCTAGGTTTAGTTGAAAGTAATTGCGTATTTGAAGCGATTGATGGAATGCACAAAGCACGTATTTCTAACGACCAAGTCACTTTAAAAATGAACGATGTTTTAGAATTCAAAAAACTTGACAATCATTCTATTCAAATCAACACAGGATCACCCCATTACGTTACTTTTACAGATGAAATCCCTCAAGAAGATTTCTTAACCAAAGCAAAAGAAATTAGACATGGCAAAGCATACAACAAAGAAGGCATCAATGTTAACTTTGCTAGTGTTGGGCAAAACATAAATATGCGCACCTTTGAGCGCGGGGTAGAAAACGAAACTCTTTCTTGTGGCACAGGTGTTGTTGCCACTGCACTGGCTTATCAAATCATTTACAAGACAGAACAAAAAGAAATTCAGATTCAAACCACAGGCGGCACCCTCAAAGTCACTTCAGAAAAATCACAAGATCAGTTTACCAACATCTGGCTGACAGGAGAAGCAAAATTTGTTTTTAAAGGAGAAATCTCGGTTTAAGACGATCTAAAACTTCATTTTTAATGATAGTCCCCCATCAAAAAACCTATCTTTAGCCTTCAAGATAAAACATGTTAAAAAAACTCTTTCTCTTTTTAATGCTCATTGCCATACTCATTGCATCACTGGGCTATTACGCAATATTTGCATCTAACTGCTCACAAGAAGAGGCTTCTTTTTACCTGCACAAAAATCAAAGTCTTGATGCGCTTAAAGAGATACTTGAGACAAAAAACATTCTTCAAAACCAGACCACCTTTAATATAGTCGCCCAACTTAAAAACCTCAAGCAATCCATCAAACCAGGCCACTATACTTTTGAAAAAGGCATGTCAAACAACCACATAATCAACATGCTTAAAAGCGGCAATCAAAGCCCTGTTAAGCTCACAATTCATGCCATTCAAAACATTGAAGATTTGTCTGCTCTTTTAGGCAAATCCTTGATGCATGATTCTGCGCATTTTGCAAACTTACTTATGCAAAATGACTCCTTGAACGGGTTCGGATTTTCTAAACAAGACATTGCTTGTATGATCTTACCCAATACCTATGAGGTATACTGGACAATTTCAGCCAAAACTTTTTTACAAAAAATGCAAAAAGCCTATCAAGAATACTGGACCCCTTCCCGTTTAGAAAAAGCAAAAAACCAAAAGCTTACTCCTAAAGAAGTGTGTATTTTAGCATCAATTGCTCAAAAAGAAACTGCCCGAAAAGACGAGGCTCAAAAAGTAGCGGGCGTTTACATCAACCGATTGCGCATCGGCATGGCTATGCAAGCTGACCCTACCTTAATTTTTGCCCTTCAAGACCGCTCTATTCGTAGGGTTTTAAATAAGCACAAAGAAGTAGAATCACCCTACAACACCTATAAATACGCAGGGCTTCCGCCCGGCCCCATAGATTTGCCACAGATTTACGTACAAAATGCGATTTTAGATTACCAGCCTCACAATTATCTTTATTTTTGCGCCAAAGAAGATTTTTCTGGCTACCACAACTTTGCCACTACGCATACTCAACACATGCAAAACGCAAGAAGGTACCAAAAGGCTTTAAACAAACAAAAAATATTCAAATGACAAAAATCAAATTCGGAACAGACGGTTGGAGAGCCATCATCGCCAAAGAATTCACTACAGATAATGTTGCCAGAGTTACTCAAGCGGTCAGCACGTTTATCAAACAAGAACATGCCGAGAATTTAACCGTAGTGATTGGGCACGATTGCCGTTTTGCGGGTCCTTTATTTGTTGAGACTGCCGCTAAAGTATTTGCAATGAATGGCATTAAAGTCTACATGGCCAACACTTTTGTTTCGACTCCTATGATTTCTTATGCTGCCAATCAGCTAAAAACTGCTTTGGGCGTGATTATGACGGCTTCTCACAATCCGCCTTCTTACAATGGATACAAACTTAAAGGCAATTACGGAGGCCCCTTATTGGTCGATGATGTGCAAGCCATTGAAGATTTAATTAAAGATACCCCTCCTTCGAACTATGATGCTAAAAGCATTGATGAATTACAAGCTAGCGGATCAGTTGAATTCATTGACCTTGAAGGGTTATACTGCCTACATGTAGAGAGAAACTTTGATTTACAAGCCATTAAAGATTCAGGCTTGAAGATTGCTTACAATGCCATGTTCGGATCAGGCCAGGCTGCTATGCGTAGAATTTTACCCGACTCTATATTTTATCACTGCGAGCACAACCCTACCTTTGAAGGTATTTCTCCAGAGCCCATCATGAAAAACCTGGGAGATTTTTCAGATTTCATTAAACAAACAGGCGGCATTGATATTGCTCTTGTGAATGATGGAGATGCCGACCGTATTGGCTTGATGGATGGCGATGGAAACTTCATAGACTCTCATCATATTTTATTGCTTTTAATTCATTATTTAAGAAAGTACAAAGGTCTTTCTGGAAAGGTCTGTACAGGCTTTTCATCAACCAATAAGATCAAGACGTATTGTGAGAAGTACGACATTGATTTAGACATTGTCAAAATCGGATTCAAGTACATCTGTGGCATTATGATTAATGAAGACGTTTTGGTTGGAGGAGAAGAATCTGGAGGCATTGCCATTAAAGGACATATTCCTGAGCGCGATGGCATTTGGATTGGATTGACTTTGGTGGAGTTTATGGCCAAGTCTGGCAAAACTCTGCATGAACTTATTCAAGAGATCTATCAAGAGGTTGGATCTTTTGCTTTTCAACGTATTGACTTGAAATTGCCTGAGGCTCAAAAATTAGCCATTGTTGAAAAATGCAAGCAAGATGCTTTCTCTAACTTCGGAAGCTATCAAGTTGAACACCGTGAAACAACGGATGGATACAAGTACTATTTTGATGAAAATCAATGGGTAATGATTCGTCCTTCAGGGACAGAGCCTGTTTTAAGAACCTATGCTGAAAGTACTGACAAAGCTTCTGCTGAAAAGATCTTGAAAGAAACCCATGAGACTATTTTAAACTAGATTGCGCGTGGGCTTACAGATATACAATACCATCACAAAAAATAAAGAGGTTTTTCAGCCTTTAAATCCAGGTCATGTAGGCTTGTATGTGTGTGGGCCGACTGTTTATGGCGACGCGCACTTAGGGCACGCTCGCCCAGCTGTGACCTTTGATGTTGTTTATCGTTATTTGACCCATTTAGATTATAAGGTACGCTATGTGCGTAACATTACCGATGTAGGCCATTTGGTTGGAGATGGCGATCAAGGCGAAGATAAAATCGCTAAAAAAGCTCGTCTTGAAAAACTCGAGCCTATGGAAGTGGTGCAACATTACACGTTAGGCTACCACAAAAACATGCAAAGTCTCAATACCATTGCGCCCAGTATAGAACCCAGAGCTTCTGGCCACATCATTGAGCAAATCAAAATGACTCAAGAAATCTTAGATGCAGGCTTTGCCTATGAGGTAAATGGCTCAGTATATTTTGACGTTGTGAAATACAACGAGCAACATGCCTACGGAAAATTATCAGGCAGAAAAATTGAAGACCTTCTCTCTGAGACAAGAACGTTAGACGGCAGTTCTGACAAAAAGAATGCAACTGATTTTGCCCTTTGGAAAAAAGCTGCCCCTGAGCACATTATGCGTTGGCCTTCGCCCTGGTCTGATGGATTTCCGGGCTGGCATTTAGAGTGTTCTGCCATGAGCACTAAATACCTTGGCAAACAATTTGACATTCATGGGGGGGGATTAGACTTGTTGTTTCCGCACCACGAATGCGAAATTGCTCAATCTGTAGCCGCTTGCAATAGCGAACCTGCTAAATATTGGATGCACAACAATATGATTACCATTAATGGTCAAAAAATGGGTAAATCATTGGGCAACTTCATTACCCTTGATCAGCTTTTTTCAGGAGAGCATAAACTACTTGACCAAGCTTATAGTCCGATGACGATTCGCTTTTTCATGTTGCAAGCACATTACAGAAGCCCTCTTGACTTTTCAAACCAGGCGTTACTGGCAGCAGAGAAAGGTTTAGAGCGTATTTTAGGTGGTCTTACAACCCTAGATAAAATCAAGGCATCAGAAAGCTCTTCTGTAGAAATTCAAGAAGCAATTGATGGATTTTTCAAGGCGATGAATGACGATTTCAACACCCCCATCGCACTCTCTCACCTCTTTGACCTAGTTAAAACCATCAACAATCTCAAAGCAAGCAAGGCCACCATCAATCAAACCGACCTTGACCTACTTAAAAACCACTTGCATGTATGCATCTTTGATATTCTTGGACTAAAACCTAGTCAAACACCCACCACACAAAACTCAAAAGAAGATGAAATCATGCAAATACTGCTCGAGTTAAGAAAAAAAGCCAAAGAAAACAAAGACTACGAAACTGCTGATTTATTGAGAGATAGACTATTAGAAATTGGCATTCAAATCAAAGACTCTAGAGAAGGTACAACATGGCAAAAATCATAAACTCCTACTCCATAAAAACAATTCTAGCGGCAAGCATCTTGCTCTACATAACCGCTTGCCAGGGCGAACAAAAGCCCCTTGTTCAAAAAACTAAAAACCCCACCACAAAGCAAATACCCGCTCCTATTTTCAATGAAGATTCCGCCTTTAAATTTATTGCGCAGCAAGTGAAATTTGGACCAAGAGTTCCCAGTACAAAAGCCCACAAAGCTTGTGCTGAATTCCTTCAAGAAACACTAAACAGACTTGGCGCAGAGGTCTCTACCCAGAATTTCACTTTACAAGCATACAACAACAGCAAACTTGAAGCCATTAACATAAGTGCTAGGCTTTTCAAAGACAAACCTAAGCGTGTGGTCTTGTTTGCTCATTGGGATTCTCGCCATATAGCAGACAGAGACTCTAAGAATCAAACTGCAGCAATAGATGGCGCAAATGATGGAGCAAGTGGCGTGGGAGTGATTTTAGAAATTTTAAGAAGTATTGAAAGCTCAGAAGAAAAACCCAATATTGGCATTGATGTAGTATTTTTTGATGCTGAAGACCATGGCCAACCCTCATCAGAAAGTCCAAAACCCGATACTTGGGCCTTAGGTGCACAATATTGGAGTAAAAACAAAAGTTTTGGCAACTCGTACAATCCCACTTACGGCATTTTACTAGATATGGTAGGGGCAAAAGACGCTATTTTCCCTAAAGAAGGGCATTCAATGCGCTACGCCAAAAACATCGTTGAAAAAGTCTGGAAAACAGCTCAAAATCTTGGCTATGGGCATTTATTCTCAAACCAAATCGAACCTTACGGCATTACAGATGATCACATGTATGTCAATCAAATTGCTCAGATTCCGACCATTGACATCATTCATTATGATGTTCAAAAAAGAGACTTTGGTGATTTTCATCACACACACAACGACAACTTATCTATCATACACAAACCAACTTTAAAAGCGGTTGGTCAAACCATTTTACAGGTGATCTACAATGAGCCTTAAAGGTTTTCTTGCTAAAATTCTTGCCAAAAGAGTCAAAAGAAAGATTGATAAAAAGGCTACTCAAGCCATTTTTGAGCAAGAAAAAATTCTAAAGTACTTGATCAAAACAGCTCAAAACACTCAGTTTGGAAAAGAGCACAATTTTGAGCAAATAAATAATTATGCATCTTTCAAAAACAATGTACCCACTAGAGACTATGAAGCTCTTAAGCCCTACATTGAACAGATAAAAGAAGGCACTAAAGATGTGCTTTGGCCAGGCAGTCCAATTTATTTCGCTAAAACATCTGGCACTACCTCAGGGGCAAAGTACATCCCTATATCAAAAAATTCCATCTCAAACCACATCAACGGAGCGCGTAATGCACTACTTATGTACATCGCTCAAACTGGTAACAGCTCTTTTTTAGAGGGCAAGATGATTTTCTTGCAAGGCTCACCAATATTAGAATCTATTCAAAACATTAAAACAGGCAGACTTTCTGGAATTGTTGCGCACCATGTACCTTCTTATCTACAAAAGAATCGTATGCCTAAGTGGTCAACAAACTGCATTGAAGATTGGGATCAAAAAGTAGATCAAATTACTCAAGAAACCCTTAAAGAAGATATGAGGTTGATCAGTGGCATTCCAATTTGGATTCAAGGTTATTTTGAAAAGCTTATAGAGCAATCTGGCAAAAAAACTGTCTCAGAGATTTTCAAAAACTTCTCTCTTTTTGTTTATGGCGGAACTAGCCTTGATGGATATAAAAACTACTTTAAAAAACTAATTGGTAAAAACATTGATTTACTTGAATTGTTTCCTGCTTCAGAAGGATTCTTTGCCTATCAAAATGATCAAAATAAAAATGACTTGTTGTTAAGAGCATGGGATGGTATTTTTTATGAGTTTAAACCCATCCAACCTAAAAACAAAAATACAGACAATAGAATTGCACTAAAAGATGTCAAAAAAGATATTGATTATGCCATGATTATTTCTACCAACGCAGGTTTATGGGCTTATGAAATTGGAGATGTTGTGCGCTTTACCTCAACTAATCCATACAAAATTAAAGTTGTGGGCAGAGTCAAACACTTCACTTCTGCATTTGGCGAACACGTTATTGCAAGTGAGGTTGAATATGCCATGCAAAAAGCTTGTGAGGCTTTAAACTTAGACATTCAAGAATTTCATGTCTGCCCTGTACTCAAATCAGAAAACAACTTAGCACACCACCTTTGGATTATTGAGTTTAACACGGCCAAGAATAAAGAAACAGAAAGGCTTGCCTTTGAACTTGACAAACTTATGCAAGCTCAAAATCCTTACTACAAAGATTTGAGAGTCGGCAAAATCTTAGCTACGGTTCAGGTTAAAGTCATCAAAAAAGGCACATTTAAGCAGCTCATGAAAGCCAAAGGTAAATTTGGTGGTCAAAATAAAATTCAACGCTTATCAAACGACAGAAAGATACTTGATGAGATCATCAAAACAACTAAATAAAACTTCTCAGAAGCCACATGAATCAAACCTTATCCTGAAACTTACTTAAGCTTTAATACGTAAATACTTTAAAGTAAAGTATAAATATGAATATTAAGGTTATCTATCTTGCTACATTTCTCACGATAAACACTGGCTATCAAGCTGTTTCGCAAACTTTCAAAAAGATTCAAGTCTGCTCAGATTGTCAAGAAACCCACAAAACAATTCACACTCATTATCATTGGGAGTATGCTTTGGCAGGTTACTACGGAAATGTTACTGCCACAAACGAGAAAGATTTAGGCATACGTTTTCATTTTTTAAAGCGTTTTGAAGCAATCAAAAGACTCAGGTTCGGGGCTGGATCAAGTATGATATTCACAGACAATAAATACTATAAATTTAATGGTGTAATTGCTTATGAGTTTCACAAAGGATGGCAATTAAATTACAACCCTGGCATTCAGTTTATTGAAACATTTTATTTTAACACTGAAGGTCCTGCTCAGAGTATTGTGAAAATTGAAGAGACAAACGCAGAATTTGCTCAACACTTTGAGCTCATCTACGAATTTGAATGGCACAAATTTCACTTTGGCCCGATGGTGCGTTATGGTTTTTCAAAATTTGGGTCAGATTTTATGGGTGGATTGAATCTAGCCTTTGACTTTGATTTCACTAAAAACGGGTTAGAAAAGAAAACGAATTACCCTAAATAGGATAAAATTAATCTGAGAGTAAAGCAGAAGCTTCATCAGCTGTCAAGTACTTGCCAAAGTATTCTCCAACTACCAAGATAAATTCTTTATTAGGCAAGTCTTGAGCTTGTAATCTTTGTACTACTTTTTGAGCCTCATTAATGTCTTTGAAAGATCCTACCGTAAGTCTTGTAAGCCCTTGAGCAGTAGGTGAGGTTTCAACTTGAGCAACACTATTTTTAATGGTCTCTATAATCTGGGCTGAGCTTAAAGGATTGTACGCGCCAACCTGCACCTTATAAAAGACCATCTCTTTCATAATAGGTCTTCTTTGAAGTACGTTAGGATCATTAAAATATTCTTGTTTCAGAGAATCTATTTGACTTGAGTTCAGACCTTCTAACAAAGGATCTGGTGATGAGCTATTTTGTTGGACAGGTTCTTTATTTAACTTTTCAGAAGGTTCAACAGACTGCACATTATTCTGATTCACCTTTTGCAGACTATCTAGATAAGGCAGGGCATTTTCAGCTGTATCAATAAATTGATCAGTAGAAGTTGCTGAATCGTTAACAGAAAACTTATTTTTAGCAAAATTAAAGCCATTGATGTCTCCCTTGAAATTGATTTTTCTTTTCTTTTCTTCAAACACAAAGGTTACTTTAAACTCTTTTAATCCATTAAAATCAACTACAAACTGTTCTTGTCTTAATCTAAATTTCTCGCCAAATACATTGTTGATTCTCACCGTATATAAACCCGCCTGAGGAGCAAAGAGTAAGAATTCTCCATCAGAATCTGTAAGAGCACTGTGTACATTACCCATAGAGTCTGTTGCGGTAACTTTTAAACTCGCCGGACTTACCTTTCCTAGGGCTGAGAACTCATCTCTTTTAATCACAACACTACCATAAATTTTATTTGACTTAACATAAGGCACAAATTG
>JAHDHZ010000021.1:11092-39859 GCA_020631045.1 Flavobacteriales bacterium
TTTTAATCACAACACTACCATAAATTTTATTTGACTTAACATAAGGCACAAATTGTGTAGTTTGATCATCTACACTCAACTCAAAGCTTTCTCCCAACCTTGAAATGTACTCTCCGACAGTGCCGTCTTCTGTTCTTGTTTTGACTACATAAACACCCGATGGAATACGCTCACAAGATATTCTTCCGAATTGATCAGACATTAAATTAATTGAGAAAAACTCACTCGACTTCAAAGGTTCTAACGAATCTTGTTTGCTTTCAAGAGTCACCATAATTCCCGGTAAGCCTACCTCTTCTTCATCTTTAACTTGATTACCGTTAGCATCTTTAAAAAAGATCAATTCTAAGTCATTATAGCTCTGTCTAGGTTGATCAAAATCAAATACTTTTTTAATTCCTGCATTTAAGTTGAAGTTAAAGTAACCTTGTGAAAGTGCTTCAATATCGTTTCTCTTAAAGTAGTAAAACAAAACATTTCCATTGGCACTCCAACCCCTACCTAGGTCGTATTCAAGGTAATTGAAACTTGTAATTCTAGTTGTTCTTGTATTGATTAAGTACCAAAGAGCAACATTAGCATTAATGCTCAATTTATCATCAAACAACTCAAAATTAAAATAAGGATTAATTCGAATACTCTTTCTACTCTGGCCATTATTGGTAATATATTGCTGAGCAGAATAACTTGGTGTTCCATAATAATAGGCAAAGATCACTCCATTTCTCTTAAACCTTGAATTGATAATCAAAGAAGAATTCCAAACACCTTGTATGGGATTTGAAATACCTGTGATGTAATCAATATCTCTTACAGAAGAGTATCCTGCACTTAAAGTTGTCGAAGTTGATCTATTGCGATCTCTTCTTCTATTGGCCATTAAAGTATACAGGTAATTGTGACTTTGGTATCTATTCTGATTGTTTAGTGAATAATCAAAAGAATAATACTGATAGCCAGGCCCTGTACTTATCGTTGTCTTTGGATTGAAATTATGTGCATACAAAAGATTGGCAATATGAAAATCTCTTCTTCCTGTTTTAAAATAGTTTTGATTTATATCAATAGATGCAGGGTTTGATAATACACTGGTATATCTAAATTCTAAAGAATTTAAGCGCTCTTTCAAAGTATACTGAGCAATGGCATTAGAAGTGCTGTAATTTCCTCCCATACTTAAAAACCAATCTGAGGTATATCGATTGTTCAGGGTAATTTTAAGCTTTTCTATTTGGGTGGAGTTAAATGTAAACAAATGACCATAAGCAAGATTCGTAGACCCATTAAAGTTCACGACCGGAAAAGAAAAAATTCCGGTAACGTTATTTTTTGAGAAATAAGAAGTTGCCCCTATTGTAGGAATCGTTGATTTGATGCCTCTTAAATCATCTTGAAAATAAGACAAGCCTCCGTGAAGGGTAATCTCTTTATTGAATTGATAGGTGCCTTTTACACCAGTCCTATATATAGGGTTGTGTACATTTCTAGTGGCCGCTGCTGAAATTGTATAATTATCTCCATTGTAGTAGCCTCCAACCCCTCTACCATTCCAAGAAGCCATCCAATCAGCCATGGTAATATCCCCTAGAGTTACACCGTATTTTGGAGTAAGGTACTTCACATAAAACCTAGAAAAATTGTAATAATTTTCTCTTGGCGTACGATTTGTGTTTTGATTCAACAAGTTAGGGTTCATGAAGTAATAGTTGATTTTTCTATCATCATTTAAGAGGATATTCCCCTTTACCCCTCCTTGAAGTGTTACAAAATAATCTGTGTTGATCAAGTTGAAAAAATTTAACCAAGCCACTAATGGCGCATCAGATTCCATCAATTCATTTCTATAAAAACTGTTGACTTGTTCGAACCAGAAGCTGACTTGTTTGGGCTTTTTATCATCAGCTCCGATCGCCTCAACAAAAATTCTTCTATCGTTCAGCCCTTCGATAAAATCTTTTTGGGGTAAGTATTGAACGTTAAAAGTAATGGTTGTGTCAGAAAAAGGCTGCAAGACAAGCCCCGACTCATAGGTTCTCAAATCAGTACCTGCTAATTTTATACGGTTGCCTATTTTAGTGGTAACTTTCAGATTTTCTTCTGAATTTCCTTTATTTGAAAAATGAACTTTAATGGTCTCATATCGCTCTTGTTCATTCACAAACATATATCTAGTATCAGTATAAATACGCCAATCTGAAACTTTAGGAATGTAAATATAACTGTAAGCTATAGGCACCAATGAATACCCTTGTTCGTCTTGAAAATCAGCACTCAACACATAGGCAATTCCTCCTCTTACTTTTCTTGGAGCAGAAACTCTTACTGGAATACTTTTTTGCTCTCCTGGAGCAAGCGTAATGGGTTTATTGCCAGATGAGAGTATAATTTTCTTCCAACCATTGGGCACGTTCACAAACAACTTACCTGTATAAGCCTGGTTAGAATTATTGGTAATTCTAACAATATTTAAAAAGACTTCATCAGGATTGTGTTCTGACTTGTACTTCAAAAAAGAAACTGAGCATACATCTTTTGGTGCAGGTCCATTGTTCAGTTGATTGTAAGAAGATGCTTCTTCAGAAGATTGACCTTGTGAAGAAATTGCTTGTGATTGAACTTGGCTTTGATTCTCTATATCTTGCCCTTGAATTTGATCATTTTTTAATGCTTGATCTACCTGACCAGAACCTTCAGTGACTCGCCTTGCATTCTTTAAACTATCAAGATAAGGCTTAGCATCTTCAGCAGTATCAACAAAAGTTGATTGATTAACATTTAAATTTTCTTGCAAATCTTGATCAACTTCTTGAGTCTCTTGACCTATTCCTCTAGCATTTTTTAAACTATCTAAATAAGGCCTAGCATCTTCAGCTGTATCTATAAATACCTCTTGTATACTCGATGGTTGTTGATCTTGCTGAGCGCGAACAAAACCAAAACTTAGCACCAACAAGCAAAGCAATAAATATTTAAGAATATATTTCAATCTTTAGACTGAGTTAAAACACCCAAATATACGTGTTCAGCGCAAAAAAACCCTAAAATGTTAATAAGATTGGCACTGTGTTGAAAAAGACTAAATACAGGCTCAAAAAAGAGTCTAATAAACGGTAAATAAGACCTCTATGTCTACAGTATATAAGTCAGGAGTTTGACCAAATAAGCGGTTGCAGTTTACAGCTCCAGGACAGCCCGAATTATTACCTCCACACTCGTAAGATATATCTAAAATTGTTTGCTCAGGTCCAGGAGCGGTTGTATTAGGAATGTGAAAAGCAGGAATTGTTGTCGCTAAGGCTTGATATCCAGCAGTTAAATCTATGAAACCCGGTGTAGGATTAAACTGAGGAGGCACAGGTGAATTGTCTGCTGTACTGATTCGTATTGTATTTAAAGGCAAGGTGTTTAAAGGATCATCTCCTTGAATAATTGGTGTGAGCGCTCTAAAACTTAAGGTCCACCCCAGGGTGTCAAAATCTAAATTTGCATCTTGTGCCTGCACTCTAATTCTTGTCCAATCTGTATAAGTGATACCATTTTCAAGCTTTGAAAATGAATTAAATACAAAAGGCACTACTTGACCAGTCTCAATAAAGAACCCAGCAGATTGAGCTGAAATGCCAGAAGAAACCCCAAACAAAGAGACCAAAAAGAAAGTAACGTGTATGGCTGTTTTTTGAAACACTGTGTTCAAAAATAAAAAAAGCCGAGCTAAAAAACTCGGCTTTTAAAATTAAAGTTTGAAATATCTTTTCTGGATTAGTCCGCAGGCTGCAATACCAAGTATACATTTGTAATGTAACGGTCTTGAGCAATACTTTGAGAAAGTAATGTACCTAAACCATTCAATGCAACAACATCAGCAGTTGCTAACTCCCAGTTGATTGTAAAGTCATTGTCATCAGTACCACCAGCAGATCCAGGACCAGCATCGATGTGAGAAACAACTTGTGTAGTAGTAGCGTTTGTTAATGTAGCTACTGGATCACCTGACTCAGGAATCAAATCAAAATGAGTTGCATCATCATGAGTTCCGTCTTCGTGTAACCTGTACCCTACGTTTCCTAAATCAAGTGTATTTACTGTACCAGCACTTGAAACATCAGTACCAATAAAGTTTGCATCTTCAGCAAACATAAATACATCAAAATCTCTAGAAGAGGCTACTGTAAATCTTGTATCGTGAATCGGATCAGTTGAACCTTGGTTAGGGTTTGAAATACCATTTTCATATTGAGAAATTGTATTGACAACAAATTCGACATTTCCACCGCTCACAACATTTAATCTCATAGTAGTATTGATCGTAATTGCTACCGGAATCACAGCTACATCACTGATGGGCTGAGCTATTGCAAGTGAAGAAAAAACCGTTGCACCTGCTAAAAAAATTGACTTTAACTTATTCATAATTTTAATTTTTGTTTTAAACTTTAATTTTGTCATGTTACGGCAATTTCTGCCATATGGTTTCAAATATGAAACTTTTTTTTATCAAAAAAGAATGATCTACTCTTTTTTTTCAAATTCCGTATTTCACATTGATAATTTGTTCTTGCTCTCCTTGTGCAGATATTTGAAATGAAACATCATCAAAAGAGGGTTTGCTCAATAAAAAACCTGGATTGGTAGAGAACCCATACCCTTCTTGTGGAATGCCTAAGAAATTTTGATCTAATTCAGCATTTTCATTTTCGTCATGAAACAAGGCAATGGCATAATCACCCGCAGGTAAGTTTGCATATTGCACAAGCAAGTTTGAACTTGTCGCATCTACAGAATCGCCTATAAAAGGATTAGTCTCGTCATCAAACTCTTGCTCATTTTGATACAAAGCAATCAATACCTTACCTTGATTATTCGCCAAATCTTCAATGTAGATTTTCAACAAATTAGAAGTTTGTTGGTTGCTATCAATAGCATTACCAGAGGCATCTACAGGACCAACGGTTTCTAACTCATCATTTACAGCGCCTTTTTCTTTGACACAAGCCACAAAAAAAGATACTCCTAATAAAACAATCAAAATCTTTTTCATTTAAATCAAATTGAAATTCAATTTAGATGCTTTTCATGAAAATGCCTACATTAGAATAATAAATTGTTAAAAAGTGTGTTTGTTTTGCACATCAATTAAAAAAAACATACTGTAAAATGTTTGCCCCCATCTGCAAAGCTTTTATTCTGGTAGCTTGAGAATCATTATGAACTTGAGCATCCTCCCAACCATCGCCTAAATCTGACTCAGAAGTGTATAAACAAACCATGCGCCCTGCATCAAACAATGCATAAGCTACCGCTGGATTTTTATCGTGCTCATGCACTTTTGGCAGTCCATTGAGGCGAAATTTTGATCGAAAAATCTCATGATTAGCATTCAATATTTTAAATTCTTTTTCAGGAAACACTTTTTGCATTTCTCTTCGCACATATTGATCTAATCCATAATTATCATCAATGTGCAAAAATCCGCCCGCGAGTAAATATTTTCTCAAATTCTCTACCTCACTATCATTAAAAATTACATTTCCATGACCTGTCATATGCACAAACGGAAAATCAAACAACTCTACACTGCCCACTTCGACAACTGCCTGTTCAGGGTCGATCTGAGTACCTATCTCTTTATTGCAAAATCGAATTAAATTTGGTAAAGACGTTTCTAGATTGGCATACCAATCGCCTCCGCCATTGTATTTAAGCAATGCAATTTTATGACTGTATTTAGTGCCTGACATTAGAAAAGCACATGCAATAAAAGCTAAAATTCTCACCCCCCTTAATCTTACTTTACAAACAGTGCTTTTAACTCAGTTGCTTGGTCAGGTTGCATTTTTCCTGCTAAAATCAAACTCAATTGTCTTCTTCTCAAAGCTCCATCAAAGCGTTCTTTTTCAATATCGCTTTCAGGCTCAACTTGCGGAACCTCAATTGGATTACCCAATTGATCAACTGCGACAAAGGTATAAATCGCTTCATTACACTTAATGCTCTCACGAGTTCTGTGATCTTCTACTGTCACTTCAATAAACACTTCCATTGAAGTTTTAAAACACCTAGAAACCTTTGATTTCAAAGTGACCACATCACCTAATTTTATAGGCTGATTAAATGATACGTTATTGACAGCTGCGGTCACCACAACCCTTCTACTGCAACGTTGTGCTGCGATAGCCGAGCTAACATCCATCCAATGTAAGAGTCTGCCCCCCATTAAATTACCTAACACATTTGTATCATTCGGGAGCACTAATTCTGTACTTATTGCAAGCGTATCTTTTGCTTTAATTGAATCCATAGAATACAAATATAAAACATTGATTATCTAATCAAAGTGACACTTGCAGTCTTATGTACATACTTTTTTTGTAAATCATCAAAATAGCGCATTTTCCAGATATAAACATCTTGCTTTGCTTGAAGTCCCAAATAAGAGCCATCCCATTTTTGATCGGGGTCATTTGAAGAAAACACTGTATTTGACCAACGATCTAAAATCACAAACTCGTACTTCTCAGGCCTTTCGCCAAAAAACACAGGCCCGTACCCCTCATTTAAACCATCACCATCAGGTGTAAAGGCAGAAGGAATATAAAAATTAAACACCCCTAAAACCTCAACCTCTTTGCATAAAGTATCAGCGCAGTAGCCTTGATTTGAAGCTCTTAAGCAAACCAAATAAGTTGCTTGCGAGTCAAATTCAAGCACCGAATTAACTTGATTAGATTGCCAAACATCATTAACAAACCACTGATAGTCAGTAGCCGAATAAGACTCATTGAAAAAATCTGCAAATGGTTCATACATAGTAATCTGACTTGGATAATAATCAAAATCAGCTTGAGGTTGTTCTAACACTTCAATAAATTTTGTTTGTTTAAGGGTATCAACACAAAATGAATCTTCGACAATTAATTCAACATCATAATAACCAGACTGTTCATAGACATGTTTGATGGTCACTCCTGAATAGTTTTGTTGATCAGTTGTCCATTGATAAGTATAACTGGGTTCACTTGCTGTAATGTCAACCTCAAAAGGAGCACATGCCACAGTATCAGATGCTAAGATCGTAACTTGAGGCAAGCCAGCAACCTGAACAGTCATAATCTCTTGAGTAGGACAAATTCCTGGCATTGAATAGACAACCTGATGTGTTCCTACACCACTCAAATCAGGGTCAAATAACCCAGTCAGTGCTTCAACAATACCTACTCCGCTCCAAGTACCTCCCGGAGCTGCTTGTAAATAAATTGGCTCTGAATATTCGCACAACACGTCGGGCAATATAAAATTTGCTGAATGTTGCCCCATCAACTCTACATGTAAATCAGCATGCACCGACAAGCATGGAGCTTGAGCTTCAACAATGTAAGTATACAATCCATTGTTTAATGAAGAAATAGTCCATTGAGCATCAACAGTATCATTTTCATGCATCCAATAGCCACTTAAAGAAGGACTACCCACTAAAGAATCTGTCAAATCAATAAGCGTGTTTTGAGTGCCACACAACACAATAGTGTTATTGAATCCTGCCTGAGGCTGGCTATGCACATGAATATCAAAGTAAGCTGTATCTGAAGTACATACTCCTGCCGTGTCATTTAACACATAACTCACATGCCCTTGAGCATTATTTGAAGCATCAAACAAACCAGATTGGTTTGACCATACACCTCCCTGATCAGCGCTTAAGTCTAAATAATTTTGCATATCTACAATACCTGCAGTTTCGCACAATTCAATTTGCTGATCATTTCCTGCAAAAAGGCCTTGTTTAACCGAAATTTGTATTTGCGCTGAATCTGCTTTACAAGAGCTCCCCAGAGCATCTACAACATAATATAGTGTATAGATACCACTTTGTTGATTACTAAAACTACTTTCATTCAATGGTATGGATGGAGTATTCGAAACAAAATATCCGCTAAGATCTGCAGATTGCAAGAAAGGCATTAGATCTACAAAAGAAGTATCTTCACAAAAATTTAAATCAAGATCAACTCCTGCACTTACTGTCGGTTCAACGACAAAATTAAGGTAAGCTGTATCACTTGGGCAACCTACTCCACCGACAACATATGTATATTGACCAGCAAGATCTACTGAGGCATTAAAATACCCTTGATTTTCAGTTGGCTCGAGAAATACTCCTCCTAAAGTTGCATTAGCAGCCAATTGATCTTGAAGTAAGAAGGGTGCTGCGTCTTCACACAAATCAATTTGTTGATCACTTCCAGCATCAAATACAGAGGCAACCTGCAGACTTACCACAGACGAGTCAGTCTTGCACATTTGATTTGATGAGGCCACAACATAAGTGTACTCTCCAGGTTGATCTGATGCAGGATCAAAGAAAGCACTCGCTAAAACTGAATCAGAAGTAATCCAAACCCCTCCACTACTTGTATTTTGATCTAACTGAGCAAATAAATCAATAAGATTTCCTGTTTCACAGGTCGTCAGTTGAACATCATTGCCTGCCCAAGCACTTTGAATCACCTGTACCTGAATTTGAGCGCTTTGCGGTTGACAACCTTGCTGAGCAATCGTGTAAGTATAGGTTTGCGAAGCATCAAACTGTGCATCGAACCAGCCATTGGCAAGATATGTCTGAGGAGTCCACAATCCACCCGAATCAACATCTTGACCTAACATAGCAAACAAATCAATCGCAGAGTCTGAGCTGCAAACTTGAATTGAGGTATCTCTGCCAACATAAACATTATTTTCTTCTTCAATAATAACTTCTTCTACATAAGTGCATGCATTGACATCAGTGACACTGACCTGATAGGTGCCCGCAAACAATCCAAAAGCACATGATTGATCGGGTAACCCCGTATTGTCCCATTGATAAGAATAAGGATCCAAATTAGCATTTGAAGCAATTAAACAAGCAGATCCTGTAGCATCATTACACAAAGAAGCTGTTGTTGTCGATAAAAAATAGACCTCATCTTGAATGATGTTAAATGTAATCACACTATCACAAAAAGGAGGTGAATTTGTCACTACAGTAGTTGAGTAACTTCCTGCATTGCAAAAATCATAATACCCAACTTGCACACACTCTGATGCACAAAGGTAAATATCTCCCAAGTCGTGCGTTTTATAATCTAACACTTTTAAGTATTGTTCAACGGTGCTATCACAGCCTTGAGCTGTTGTATAGGTCGCACTCATCAAACCTGAAGTACAGTAGATTTGCACCCCAAAAGTCTCACATGATCCGAAGCACACCTCTAAGGTATCAAGAATGGTTGGATGAATTTCTTTAAGCTCGACATCTATGCAAAATGGCGCTGAAGAAGCACAAAGATTTTGCGCACTTACGCACAAAGGGCCTACCTGATCTGCAAAAGTAACGGTAAAATTAGTTACCCCACTGTTTGCATCAATGGTAACCTGACCTGTCTGTCCGGCTATACTAGCCATGGCAGGAAGGTCAACAACATACTCAGCAGCTCCAGATACTGGGCCAACTGAATATTGCACCTGTGCTCCACTACAAACCTGCAAAGTCCCTTGAATTGAAGTCACATCATCAACTGTAACTGGCCCTCCGCCCTGAGCAATTTCAATATCAAAATCACACCAAGAAGCAGCAAATCCATCAATCAATAGATAATACTGCTGTCCGATCACCAAATTTGAGGCCGTAACATTTGTCGGACCTTCATAACCTGGCGAAACACAAGGTGAGACGGGAGCACCATAACAATTTGAATAGACTTGAGCTTGAATACCTGTATATCCGTAAGGATTAAGAGAACCAAAACAGCCGTAAGAGGTGATGTTAAATGCTACAGTACTTGAGCTGGCAACAAACGCAAACCACTGGTCGTTTTCTATACTCATGCATGAATTGTCAGAAGAACCTATAGAGTATCCTGCCGTACTTCCCGTATACCCATTAATCATATTGACATCACACATAACACAGGCTTCAGCACAAGTATTTGCGCCAAAAACACTTGAGTTACAAGGCGCCTGAGCCCTTAACAACAAAGGGGTGAGCTGCAGCAAGAAAACAAAAAACACTGATATACAAGTCCTTAACAGCACAGTATAATCATAAATAATTTATCTTCAAGTTGTTAGAAGAAGTTGATGAATCGGTGTTTTTTGTTAGTAAATCGGTGTTTTTTGTTGATAAACATAAAAAACAGACTCAAAATCAGAACTTTACCACTCTTTTTAAAAAAAAGTGAAATGGTTTAAAAATAATGTTTGATAATCAGTTGAAAGTCTATAAATTTGCGATCTGATTTTATAACAACGTGAAAAAAGCAGTCGTTTTTATTACATTTTTTTCTCTTTTGATAAGTGCTCTAGCGCATGGTCCTGAAGATCACAACAATCAAACGCTACACGTTGAACAAGAACATCACACTACAGACCATGCTCATGGCGAATCTGACAATGAATTCAATCCTAAAGAAACCATTATTCATCACATTTTAGATGCTCATGACTGGCATTTTTTAGATTACAAAACAGCTGACGGAGCTACGCATCCTGTAAGCATTCCTTTACCTATTATTTTGTACACTGAAGGCAATCTTGACGTGTTTATGTCTAGTGCTTTTCACCATGGCCATGAAACAGTCAAAAAAGGAGATCGCCATTATGAGTTGGCTCATGGGCACATCAACGAGCTTTCAGGAAAAAAAGTCTTAGATTTTTCAATTACAAAAAATGCTGCTACAATATTATTGGCTGCTATTTTATTGATGCTCATCTTTACCGCTGTTGCTAGAAACTATAAAAATGGCAATTTAAAACCTACAGGCATTGCCTCGTTTTTAGAGCCTTTGATTTTATTTGTAAAAGATGAGATTGCAATTCCGAACATTGGCAAACACAAACACCAAAAGTACTTACCTTACTTACTTACGCTTTTCTTTTTTATTTGGATCATCAATTTGATGGGCTTATTGCCTGGTGGATCAAATACGACTGGTAATATTTCAGTGACCCTTGTATTGGCGTTTTTCACCATGATAATTGTGAATTTTAGTGGGAATAAAAATTATTGGAAGCATATTTTTGCAACTCCTGGTGTTCCTGCTTGGTTGCTACCCATTATGATTCCGGTTGAAATCATTGGCATCATCTCAAAACCATTTGCTTTAATGATTCGATTATTTGCAAACATCACAGCAGGTCACATTGTAATCTTAAGCTTAATCTCATTGGTATTTATATTTAAATCTGTCTTGGCTGGAATCCCTGCTGTATTGATGGCTTTATTTATCTCGGTATTAGAATTATTAGTTGCTGCGCTTCAAGCGTACATTTTTACGTTACTAACAGCCCTATTTATAGGTCTAGCGGTAGAAGAGCATCACTAATAATTAATTATATATCAAACTTTTAAACATGGAAGGAATGGAAGGTTTATTTTACATTGGTGCTGGTTTAGCTGCACTTGGCGTAGGTTTAGGTATTGGTAGAATCGGTGGTTCTGCTATGGAGGCGATTGCTCGCCAACCTGAAGCGGCTTCAAAAATTCAAACTGCGATGTTAATTGCGGCTGGTCTTATTGAAGGTGCAGGTCTATTTGCTATTGCAACTGCTGCATTCGTTAAATAAAAAATTTCTCCGAAAATTACTACAAGCCTAAGCGTTTAGTTTAGGCTTGTTTTGGAGAGTATAGTTTAAAAAATTATGGAATTAGTTACTCCTGGAATAGGACTTATTTTCTGGACATCACTTACTTTTCTGATTTTGGTGTTTTTATTGGCAAAATTTGCCTGGAAACCCATTTTAGAAGCTGTAGAAACTAGAAACAAACAGATTGAAGACGCTATGTTTGAAGCAGAGCGTACTAAAGAAGAGATGGAAAAAATTCAAGCTGATAATCAAAACTTGTTGAAAGAAGCAAGAAATCAGCGCGATGAAATGCTAAAAGAAGCCAAAGAAATGAAAAACAACATTGTTTCTGAAGCAAAAGATAAAGCAAAAGATGAGGCTGATAAATTGATTGCCTCTGCAAAAGAGACGATCAAAAATGAAAAAATGGCTGCAATGACTGACATCAAAAATCAGGTGGCTGTACTTTCTGTTGATATTGCTGAGAAAATTTTAAAAGATCAATTGGCTTCTGATGACAAGCAAAAGAAACTCGTAAACAATCTACTAGAAGAGGTGAACGTTAACTAAATGAATACGAGAGTTTCCATACGATTTGCAAAAGCACTTTTAGATTTAGCCATTGAGCAAAAAAAGAAAAGTGCAGTATTTGCAGACATCACACTAATTTTAAAAGCGATAGAAGATTCTAAAGAATTATCTAATCTTTTGAAAAGCCCTGTGATCAAGGCTGATAAGAAACAAAGCATCACTTCAGAAATCTTTGGCTCAAAAATCTCAGAAATGACTGCAAAATTTATTGAAATCGTCATTTCAAAAGGACGTGAAAGCCTCTTAGCAGATATATGCAAAAGCTATATCAGCTTGCATAAATCAAGTGAGAATATTACCTCAGCGCTTGTCACCTCAGCAGTAAAGCTCGATGAGCAGGCCAAGAAAAAAATTGCTGCATTGTTAAAAGTCGATGTCGCAAAGCTTGAAATAGAAGAAAAAATTGACCCCTCAGTAGTGGGTGGATTTGTTGTTAAAGTCGGAGACAAACAAATCGATACTACTGTAAAAAGTAAATTGTTAAACATCAAGCACGAATTTAGTGCGAATCTTTATGAATCTAAACTATAGGTTATGGCAGAAGTAAAAGCAGCTGAAGTATCAGCGATTCTTAAACAACAATTATCAGGGTTAAACGCTGAAGCAAAATTAGAAGAAGTGGGTACCGTACTTCAAGTAGGTGATGGTATTGCACGTATTTATGGTTTAGAGTCTGTACAATCAGGTGAATTGATTGAATTTGATGGTGGATTAAAAGGTATTGTCATGAACCTTGAAGAAGACAACGTGGGTGCTGTACTATTAGGCTCCTCTACTGGCCTTAAAGAAGGTGACACCGTAAAAAGAACAGGTAAAATCGCCTCAATCAATGCTGGTGAAGGCCTTGTTGGTCGTGTGATTGATACCTTAGGAAACCCTATTGATGGAAAAGGCCCAATTACTGGTGAGTTGTATCAAATGCCTATTGAAAGAAAAGCACCTGGTGTAATTTACCGTCAGCCTGTAAACGAGCCTTTGCAAACTGGTATTAAGGCAATTGATGCCATGATTCCGATTGGTAGAGGGCAACGTGAGTTGGTGATTGGAGATCGTCAGACAGGTAAAACAACCGTGTGTATTGATACGATCATCAACCAGAAAGAATTTTACGATGCGGGTGAGCCTGTATTTTGTATTTATGTAGCAGTAGGTCAAAAAGGATCAACTGTTGCAGGAATTGTAAAAACTTTAGAAGAAGCTGGTGCGATGGATTACACTGTTGTAGTAGCAGCAAATGCCTCTGACCCTGCTCCAATGCAATTTTATGCTCCTTTCACTGGAGCAGCTGTTGGTGAGTACTTCAGAGATACAGGAAGACCAGCTTTGATCGTATTTGATGATTTATCTAAGCAAGCGGTTGCTTACCGTGAAGTATCACTTTTATTGAGAAGACCTCCAGGTCGTGAAGCTTATCCTGGTGATGTATTTTACTTGCACTCTAGATTGCTAGAGCGTGCGGCAAAAATCAATGCATCTGACGAAATCGCAAAAGACATGAACGACTTGCCAGAAAGTCTAAAAGGTATTGTAAAAGGTGGTGGATCTTTAACTGCTTTACCGATTATTGAGACTCAAGCAGGCGATGTTTCGGCTTATATTCCGACCAATGTAATCTCGATTACAGATGGACAAATCTTTTTGGAGTCTAACCTTTTTAATGCGGGTGTGCGTCCTGCGATTAACGTAGGTATTTCTGTATCTCGTGTGGGTGGATCGGCACAGATCAAATCAATGAAGAAGGTTGCAGGTACCTTAAAATTAGATCAAGCGCAGTTTAGAGAGCTTGAGGCTTTTGCAAAGTTTGGGTCTGACTTAGATGCTGCTACCAAAGCTGTGATTGACAAAGGTGCTCGAAATGTTGAGATTTTAAAGCAAGCTCAAAATTCTCCGCTTTCTGTTGAAAAACAAATTGCCATTATTTACTGTGGAACTAAAGGCATGCTTTCACAGGTTCCTTTAAAGAAAGTAAAGCAGTTTGAAGAAGAGTATTTGACCCTACTTGAGAACAAACACAAAAAAGTACTTTCAACACTTAAGAGCGGAAAGCTTACTGATGAGGTAACAGATACGCTGAGTAGTGTTTGTAAAGATTTAGTTGAACAATATAAAGAAGCTTAAAATTTTATTTAGCTGACCAATGGCCAACTTAAAAGAAATACGTAACCGAATCACTTCAGTTTCTTCGACCAAGCAGATTACCTCTGCCATGAAGATGGTTTCTGCCGCAAAACTAAAGCGTGCGCAGGATGCGATTACTGAGCTTCGCCCCTATGCTGAAAAGTTAACTGAGATCATGCAGAACATTACTGCTGGGGTCGAGTTGCAAGAAAGTACATTTACAAGAAATGACGAGGCAAAGAATATTTTAATTGTGCCAGTTTCTTCGAATCGGGGGTTGTGCGGGGGATTCAATTCTAATTTGATTAAATGTATCAATAAATTCATTCATGAAGAATTAGATGCTAAAAATCAAATTATCACTGTACTATCAGCAGGTAAAAAAGCAAATGATTACTTCAAAAAAACTGAATTTAACATCAAAGGAAATACCTTACCGAGAGAGTTAAACCATTTGGTAAACCAGCAAGAGTATCAACAACACTCTGAATCTGCTGAAACAATCATGAATGCATTTGCAAATAAACAATTTGATCGTGTATACATTGTATACAACAAATTTAAAAATGCAGCTACTCAGATTCCTACTGTAGAGCAATTGTTACCAGTAGAATTACCTGAAGCAGTTGAATCTGTGAATACTGACTACATCTTTCAACCTAACAAAGAAGAAATCTTAGAGCACCTCATACCAAAAGCATTAAAAATTCAATTCTACAAAGCTTTTATTGATTCAAATGCTGCAGAGCATGCCTCAAGAATGACGGCTATGCACAAGGCGACAGACAACGCATCTGATTTAATTAAAGAATTAAAACTCACCTATAACAAAGCCAGACAAGCTGCTATTACAGGTGAGATTTTAGAAATTGTTGCTGGGGCTGAGGCCTTGAATGGATAAGCAAAATTTACTTTTTCTGCCAAATCTATATATTTTTTTATCCTCCAATTTAATTTATTCTTCCTGAAGAACTGTAATGATATTATTGAATGTAACGTTACTCAGGTGTGCATAAACTGCACTACAAGTATTTGAGGATTCTTTTAAATTATTATTAGACCCTGTTGGATTTGTTAAAATCCTTATTGACGCAATAGAATTTCCACCAGAAGTTCCACTAACAGAAGCATGTGGAGTATCTCCAAAATTTATAATTTGGCTACCTACTGCTCCGTCAATAGATCCTGTCGCTGAGAAATCTCTTGATTGGTCATCAATTTCAATAAATATTTTTCCAGGAGGTGCTGTCATTACTTCAACACCATTCAATTCACCCAACCCTTTTGTATCATCATCATGTTCTTGAATTTCATATGAAATATCTGCTAAAATTGATTTCCCATCAGACGAAATTCTTAGTTCAGAATCAAACGTATAAAAAACTTTCTTATCATCACCAATTTTGTCGTCACCCAATACTTTTGCCGCACAAACAACATCATTAATAGGGTCGGGGATCTCAGAATGTTGATTTTCATCTAATACTTCACACTCTCTTACAGTATATTCTGTTGCAGTGATGATTTTTGCAATTGAATTATCATCAACAAAACGCAGAGTATATGAAATTGGCACTCCTCTATTCTGACTAGAATACTCTGCACCCTCAGTTATATAATTAAAAAATTCATCTAATTCTCCCACTGCAGTAATAGCTCCGTTAGCCGAATTACCTCCCATCACTTTAACATAAATATCTGAGTTCTCCATTAACCTTTCTTTTTCGTAGTCGGTTTCAATATTAATATCAGTACCATATACACCAAATGAAGCATCTAAACCTGCTTTAACAGCAGTTGCACTTAAGGTTGAATTAATCATAAACAAAGCCATTCTTCCGTACTTTACTTCCGAGACATATACAGGCACATCACCTTTGAATACTGATTCATCTGGACAAGAAGTCCAAAAATCAGAGGGGTTATCTGGTCTATCTACATTAACAGTGTAATAGATTTGACTAAACTTTACCAATTCCATAGTATTGACTTCTGTATTATTATACTCAAAACTTGCTGCAACACTTCCCCAAGAGCCATCAGCCTTTACACCAACAGCAGCTTTCAATTGGTCTTTAGAATGTACGCGTTGCCTAGTTGATTCTAGCCTTGCTGGCTGAGACCCAGTAATTTCTTGATTTAAAAGCTCATTTATAGCATTTCTTACATCTGAAAGTTTTCCCGAAGGTGCTTCTACAGAAGCATTTGAAATACCTTGTAAATCAACTGAAATGTTGATTGGTGCACGATCTCCTCCAATAGAGGCATACCCCCCATCAGAGAGCGTACTCGCTCCTAAAATTGCGCCGGGATATATTGCGTCGTTAGGGTTTAGCAGCAAAAAATTCTCTACTTCTGGCTCCCATTCATAAGTAGTCACTGTACAACTCATCGCATCTTGAAAGGAGTTCTTTGCTAAAGGGTCTTTTTGATCGCTTGTTTGTTTAATTCGGTCAAGACCAAAAAAACCATCTTCACATTGGCCTCCTTTACGACATGAAGAAGTTGAGAAAAGAAGTGCTATTAAGGCACTTGATAATATATGTTTTGCTTTCATAACAATAGTGTTTGATACAACTTGTTACGTAACACATTCAAAAGAGTTACATAAGATATAAAAAAAGAGTAGTCAAAGACCACTTTTTTTTGTTAGAGGTTGTTCTGTTAGATCTTAATTGACACTTACAATAATATCTCCAAATGTAATTTCTAAGTTTACCTTATCAGAACAACTAGTAGAAACAATATCATTATTACCTGGAGAATTTGATCTAAACCTAATTTCATTTACATATCCAACTTCTTGAAGATCATTTCCAGAAAGAATTTTTAATGCTGTTCCTTCATGACTACCAGTAATTGAAACACTTTGTGAAGATACAATTCCATCCAATGTTTGGCCAGAAGGCAAAGTTAAGTCTTGGTAATCTTGAAATTCATAAATTGTATGATATCCTTCGTTACCATTATTATTTTTACGCTCTTTAAAAACTAGATTATAAGACATTCTTACTTGAGTTGCACTTAACTGGCTTAAATTAAAATTGAGTTCATAATCTACTATTTTTTCATCTCCTATATCATTATCTTCATCTATTAGAGTAGGACAAAGAACCCCTGTATTTGATGGATTTAATGCTATATTGTTACCCGAACCATAAGCACATTCTCTAACTTGGTACTCGGTAGCAGTGATTACTTTCGCAGTAGAGTTATCATCTACATATTTTAGTGTGTAAGCAATTGGTTGAGCTCTTGACTCACTTGAGTAGTTAGCTCCCTGTGAAACATAAAAATTAAAATCTTCAAGGGTTTGAATTTCTGCTGCTGCATCTGCAGGCCCCCCTTTGACAATCACTTCAACTTTAGAAGTTTGTAAAATTCTATTTGCTTGATGCTCTGCTGTTATTTCTCCACTATTTACTGCTCCATTAAAAGTAGCATTTAGATAAATGTTAAGAGAATCTGCTGAAAGATCAGATTCAATCATAAACAAAGCCATCCTGCCATATTTAACTGCCGAAACATAAACAGGTACGTCTCCATTAAACACAAAGGCATCAGGGCATTTGTTCCAAAAATCTTGTGGCTCTTCAGGTTCATCAACGATTACAGAATAATAAACTTGAGTATACTTTACTAAAGTTCTTGATTTTTCAGTGTTAGAATTCCAATTAAAACCTGCGGAAACAGCACCCCATGGTCCTCCTACCTTCCCTCCCACTGCAGCCATAAGTTGCTCAGAAGAATATACTGTTTCAATCTCTTTGTGTGAATCTGCTGGTTGCTGACCAGTTATTTCTTGTGAAATCAAATCAGTTATGGCTTGTGTCACATCAGATCGATTTCCAGACGCTGCCTCTATGTTAGTGTATTCGACACCTTGAAGAGTTGTAGAAAGTGTTAAAGGTGCTCTATCGCCTGTTATGGTTGCAAAGCTACCATCCGACAATGTACTTGCGCCTAAGATCAAGCCAGGATACATTGTTTGAAATTGATCTAATAAAATAAAGTCTTCTACGCCTGGAGCCCACTTCATAGTTTTAACAGTGCAGGAGCCTTCTTGATAAGCCTCACCTACTTGCTGAGCAACTTGGATTTGCTGAGTCTGTTCTGCTCTGTCTAATCCAAAAAAACCATCTTCGCAAGTCCCTCCTTTTCTACAAGAGCTAATAAAAATACTAGATAGAAGAAATAAAGAAAAAATGTTTGTTGTTTTCATAATACTAAATTTAAATGCGTATCAAAAATTTGATACACTGGTGCCTTTAACAGGTTACAATTTTTTAATATTCAAGTCAATTTTCTTTGATGAAAAATTACAAATAAAGTTTTAGGTTACATATTAAATAAAGGTTATTAAACCCAAAATGCATCTTTAAAATGTACAATTTCAAAGGGGTTCAAACAAATTGAAACAACATCAAAGCGCACTTGCAAGTCAAGTTGATGCTGAGCAATATAATAACGTGCTGCTCTTACAATAGCCTTTTGTTTTTTAATATCTACTGCCCTTTCAGGCGCTAAGTAATGCTCTTTTCGAGTTTTAACTTCTATAAAAATAATTGTGTCTGTATGCTGAGCGATTAAGTCAATTTCAGATTTTTTATAGCGGTAATTCTCTTTTAAGATACAATATCCTAAATCAACAAGATATTTCTTAGCTTTTTGCTCTCCTAGTTGTCCGATTTGAAGGTGTGCTGGCAAAATTTTGCTCATATTTGTAAAATATGTGGCAAGACAAGGCAAGTCAAAAAAAAAATCTTTTGTTCTTGGTGTTGGCAGGCTTTTTTATCGCCAACACACTCATTGCTGAGCTGATTGGCACCAAAATCTTCTCTTTAGAAAAGACGTTAAGTTATGCGCCCTTAAACTTTACTTTTTTAAGCGAAGAAAACCTAAGCTTCAATCTCTCTGCCGGAGTAATTATTTGGCCCATCGTCTTTGTATTTACCGACATCATCAACGAATATTTTGGCAAAAAAGGCGTGCAAACTCTCACTTTTTTAACTACTGGCTTAATTCTTTACGTCTTTTTTATCTTACAATGGGCCATCGAGTTGGCCCCTGCCGAGTTTTGGATCACCTCTCATTTAAACAAACATGTGAATAGTTCTGTCTTAAACCTCAACGAGGCTTTTCGTCTTATTTATTCTCAAAGCAATTTCATTATTTTAGGATCTATTTGTGCCTTTGTGATCAGTCAATTGATTGATGTTGCTGTTTTCAGCAGACTACATCAAATTCTTAAAGGTAAATACATTTGGATCAGAGCTACTGGATCTACTCTTGTCTCACAACTCATCGACAGCTTTGTTGTACTCTTTATTGCATTTTATATTGGCGCTGGCTGGAAAATCTCTACCATCATTGCAGTAGGTCTAGTCGGATACCTCTATAAATTTTTAGTTGCTTTACTCTCTACACCACTTATCTACATAGCGCACTACATAATTGATTGGTATTTAGGGGTGGATTTAGCTAAAAAAATTAAAACCCAAGCCTTGAAAAGATGAAAGAAGTAGTGTTATACACTGATGGAGCAGCTTCAGGAAATCCTGGTCGGGGTGGATATGGCGCGGTGCTGATTTATAAAAATCACGAAAAAAAGATCGCTCAAGGATATCGAAAAACCACCAACAACCGCATGGAATTATTGGCTGTTATTGAAGGTATTAAACTCTTAAAAGAGCCTTGCTCAGTTACTGTCTATTCAGATTCTAAATATGTTGTAGATGCGGTTGAAAAAAGATGGGTATTTTCTTGGCAACAAAAAGACTTTAAAGACAAAAAAAACACTGACTTATGGCGTGCTTTTCTTAAGCTTTATAAAAAACATAGCATTCGTTTTGAGTGGATTAAAGGCCATGCAGGAAACACCTACAATGAAATATGTGATCAGCTAGCCGTGAAAGCAAGTAAAGTAGAAAATCTTCTAATTGATCAGGTATACGAAGAATTAAACCCATGAATATCATTTTAAATATTGAAACCTCAGCAGATTTATGTTCTGTGAGCATCGCAAAAAACACGGAAAATATAGCCATAAAAGAAGTTCTTGGTTTCTCTCATTCTGAAAAATTGGCTGTATTGATCGATGAACTTCTAAAAGAAAATGCCCTTGAACCTAAAGATTTATCTGCCATTGCTATAAGTCAAGGGCCTGGCTCATATACTGGCCTTAGAATTGGCATCTCTTTGGCTAAAGGAATGTGTTATGCACTGAAAATTCCATTAATTGCTGTAAACACCTTAAAACTCATTGCGCTTGATGCTAAAAATGAAATTCAAGATGCTGAGCCTGAAATCATCAGTTTAATTGATGCCAGAAGAGACGAAGTTTACTTGCAGCATTTTGATAAACATCTAATACCTAAAAACAAGCCCAATAACTTAATTGTTGAGTCTGCTAGTTTTTCAAACCTTACCAATACCCCCATCTATTTTACAGGAAGCGGAGCTGAGAAAACTCAAAAAATAATTGAAGCAAAACCAAATCACCACTTCCTTTCTCACGCAAAACCCCACGCAAAAAACATGCCCTCATTAAGTTTTGAGAAATTCACCAACCAAGACTTTGAAGACACCGCCTATTTTGAGCCATTCTATCTCAAACCATTTTTTAGTACACAGAAGAAGTCATAGTAACTTCATAACAAAATTTGTATACGCGCATTTTCATAACAATATAAAATCAAAATAGCGCTTACTTTAACGACTAAATTCATCGCATCAAGAAAAATAAATGGGTAATATTTCTATTTTCTAGCATCTAAAATCAACTAAAGCAAACAGTCTCTTTTTGGCGCCTCCAAACTTCAGTTTGGCAGTGCCAAAAAAGACTGTTTGCTTTTATGGTTTGTTCGTTTCAAAAGAACTTTTTCAATTCAAACTTGAAATTCCAGCATAAAAAAACTTCTTACAAGCCTCCAAACTTTAGTTTGGCCAGCGCAATAAGAGTTTTTTTTATGTTGGAATTTATCATCCTACTGCTTAATAAAGTTTCTCGTATTAAATACTCCAGCCTGATCTTCAACTCTTAAAGAATAATTACCAGAAGCTATATTTGCAAGCTCTAAAGCGTATACTTTTTTACCAGCTGTAACCCCTAACTGATCTTTATATACAATCGATCCTTTTACATCAATAACTTGAATGCTCAACTGCTTACTTTTTTTAGCATCAAACTCTACAAAAAGATTGTCTTTTACTGGGTTAGGAAACACGTTTGAAATATAATAATCAGAATTTACTGATAAGTACTCAACAGAAGTTGCACCTCCACCCTGACTATCTATGCTAGAGCAAGTATTCACTTTTGCGATGTATACATGTGGCGAGCCTTCTTTACCGTCACTATAGGTCGCATAGGTATTGCATCCAAGACGAACAGAAGCATTATAATCGCCATAAAACGCTTCTTGATTGTCAGCCTCTCCTGTAAAATCAGTTTGCGTCGATGAAATCACCTCATACCCCTCAATAGTTGCTCCTCCATTTGAAAGATCCATAATCATATAATCTGAAATTTTAGAGGTTCTATTCACGGCATAAAAGGTCACTGAACAACCTCCAGCATCAGCTGCTAAGTTGGGCATCACATAATAAAAGTCTGATCCAAAGACATTGATTTCAACTGGGGCTACCCAAGTAGTTCCACCATCATTTGAATAGGCATAATACGATTTTAAATCACCATTTGCCATATCAGACCAAGCAGCGTAGATATTATTGCCTTCAACAGCTAAACTTACTGCTGAATTTTCTCTGTTATGTACTTTAGCCGCAATTAATTGTGGACTAAAGCCATTCGACGGAAATCCAGATGTAGCATTTGCAATGGTCAATGGAGCCGAATATGTCACCCCACCATCAGTAGATTTCACATACAACACTTGCCCTGCTTGAGTTTGTTGATCTAACCTCATACAAGTCATGTGCACGGCTCCATCATCTGAAACTTTCACATTACCAAATTGAGTGGCTTGTTGAGTAGAAGTTGCAGGCACACCAGTGACAGGCACGTTGTTGAACTGATTCACTCCTGGACTTTTCACAAAAATCACTTCTCCTGCAGCTGTCAAAGAGTTTCCGCCATACAAGGCACTCATGTAAATGTTATCATTATAAGTACCTCCAGTAGCATCAACATCCATCCACTGACGATCTAAAATATCATTTGTAAAAATACTGCCACTGTACACTTGGTGAATGTTATTGTCTGTTGGAATGGTAAAGTTAAGCCCACCGTTGGTTGAATAAGCATAAAACATATCCATCGCAAAATTAAAGCCTCCTGTGGTGTAAGCATAAATCCAGGTCATGTGCAAAGTGCCTGAAGAATCAAAAGCAAAAATTGGGTCTCCACCACCAACAGGAGTAGCATTGAATTTATCTAATAAAGTTTGTTCTGTACTGATGTCACTTTGTGTCCAAGTTTGCCCTCCATCAGTAGTCACAAATACAGGCATATCAATTGAAGAGGTTTGTCCTGAAACCATAAAATCCATATAAGTTACTGCCATGTGATTTGAGTTATTTGGATTGACTGCTATAAAAGGTTCACCGCCTTCTCCAAATTCATATTCTGACTCAAAACCAGGTGCTTTTGCACCAGAACCTACATTATTATGAATACTTTTAGACAGCTCTAAAACTGCTTGTAACTCATTGTAAGGTGCTGTAAAATCTTGCCCGGCATCTTTTTTTGCTTTGATTTCTTTCAGTAAGGTTCTGATTTTGGGTGAGCGCACCTTTTCTTTTAAAAATTCTTCAAAATAATAATCGCTTTGCGCTTGAGAAAAGGTAAACGCAAAAAGCGTTGATAGGCTAAACAATAGTTTTTTCATGATGTTTAATTTAAGGTTTATCTCAACGTGAGTTGCCTTTGATAAGACCCTTGTTGTTGGTGGGGCAACAAAGAAAACTCTTTGTATCGATCAATACTAATTTCAGTATTTTTCTGCACAAAAACCAACTTATATTTTGATCGCTCCTGAATTTGATTTATAATGTTTTGATCGCGCTGCTTTTGTTCATCTAACACAAAATGTAACTCATCAAAAAACAAGACTCCGTTTTGGTACACCAATTTATCATCACTATACCCTTTTTGCATGTCTACATAAGTATTGTGAGTGATGCCATGCACGCCCATATTATTTTCAATCGCATAAGAGAGTTGATCTAAAAATAGCTGATCGGTTTTGGGTAAAAAAGTATAGGCCTTGTGTTGATCATAAAGCTGATAGACTTGTGTCTTTCCAATGGTGTAAGCCGTTAAGGTTTTTTGTTTGTTGATCTCAAGTTGTTTGTAAATGGTGGTAAAGCTCAAAGCTAGTAAAGCGCAAAGGGTGAGATAGATCGATTTGGCGTTTTTTAGAATAAGAAAGCTTAACAAGCAGATGATGATTACATACAATAAAATGGTCTGAAATTGGTCTATAAATAAGGGTTGAATCGTTGAAAATGGAAGATTATGTACAAAAGAGGTCGTTAAGTTTAATCCTTGAAGGGCCCAAGAACAAATCTTGCCTACCCACTGGGCTAAAAAGTTGCTAAAGCTAAAAAGTGCAAACAAACTTACCCCAGCATAGAGAATAATGGTGGCCAACGGAATCACAAAAATATTGGCCAGTAGAAAGTAATTCGGGAATAGATGAAAATAATACAAGCTCAACGGAAAAGTGCCCAATTGTGCAGCTAAAGAAATGCACAAAAGTGTTCTGATGGGTTTCCACACTTTTTCTACGTATTTCATGTAAGTGTCTGCATTGTCAAGATCGGGTTTTAAAAACGCATTGAACTTCGGAAAGAAATACACAATACCATACACAGCAGCATACGAAAGCTGAAAACCAACTTCTAAAATAAAGTTAGGGTTCACCAATAACAATAAAAATGCTGAGGCTACAATGATGTTCTCTAGTGAAGGACTACGACCAAAAGATTTTCCGATCAAATACAATGAAAACATGGTCACTGCTCTTGATACTGAAGGAGACATTCCGGTCAAAAACACATAGCCCCAAAGCAATCCAATCACAATTATATTACGCAATATCTCTAACCATCGATTGCCTTTTAAAAAGAATAACAGCGCATAAAAAAAGTAGGCGATGATACCGGCATGCAATCCAGAAACGGCCAAGACATGCATGGCGCCTGATCCTTTAAAATTGTCTGAGGTATGGTCTGTAATCTCATTCTTATACCCCAACAACAAGGCATTTGCCACCGACTTATTCTCATCGCCCTGAATATACTGATCAATCACCCCTAATAATTTTTGTTGTGCTTTGTACGCCCAAAAAATAGGCTTATGCTCTTTAAAATTGAGCTGCTTGGGGGCGTAGTATTTGGCAGACAAATAAGTCTGGTGATAGATTTTTTTATTGGCTAAATACCGCTTATAATTAAATGCATTAGGGTGCTTTGGCCCCTCAACCTCTTTGATGTTTGATTGCATCAAAAAGTAACGCCCCAATTCAAAGCCTCCTTTAGCTGCTAAGGGAGTATCTAAATAGGTCATCACTTTGCCCTGCACAGGCACAAACCGCCCTTCTTTTTCAACATGAGTGACCCTAAGAATGGTTTGATAGGAGTTTTTCTTGCGCTTTAAGACTTGATCGACATACGCTACATAACGGTCTTTGGGCGCATAGGTATTTGAAAAATAATGCTTTGAATGTTCATTTTGGTGTGCTCCGACTAATAAAAATCCGAACAACAAGAAAATGAAATTGATGAATATTCCGCTCATCCAACGGTAAGGGTATCGAGCCATAAATAAATGCGTCAACAAATAAATAATGACTAAAAAAATTGCCAACAAAAACCCTTGGGCAAAAAAATCGGGCCAATTGTTGTTTAGGCCTATCAATATACCGGTGATGAACGAAAAGATGAATTTATAAAAGGGATTTATATGTATCTTTGAAAAGTTCATTTCGGATACTGCCGAAGTTAGGGATAAGAAAAACAGAAGTACATTTTTTAAGCAGCGACTTTTAAACAAAACGATGAGACTTTTTCACAATTTCATTTTTTTCTTGTGTAGCGCTTTTGCTGCTTTTGCGCACTCTCCAAACACTTACCATTTCATTGAAAATCAAGGACAATGGCCCAGTCAGGTACAGTATGGAGTAGCGCTAGAAAATGGCTTTTTATTCTTAGAAAAACATGCGCTGACCTTTAGTTTTTATGATTATTCTGCTCTTAGCGAGCTGCACGCAAAACCTACATTAACCCAAGAAGAAATTCTACTTAAGCAACACCATTACCGCATAGAATTTAAAAATGCTATGGCCCACACCCAAGTATTGGGCAGATCAAAGAACGATTTTTACTACAATTATTTCAAAGGCAAAAAAAAGCATTGGGCAGGCGGGGTACCTACCTTTAACAAGGTGCTTTATCAAAACATTTACGATAAAATTGATTTGGTATTTTACGAGCATCAAGGCGTCTTAAAATATGATTTCATTGTGCATCAAAACGCAAATGCCACTGACATTCAAATGTTGTACAAAGGCGTTGATCATCTTAAGATTAAAAATGATGAGTTGCACACCTTCACCTCTATTGGTAAAACCATTGACGAGCGCCCAATTGCCTTTCTCACTGATGAGCACAGCAAATCAATTGAGGTATCTTACAAGCTAAAGGACAATACCTTAAGTTTTGATTTAGCTTCTTCAAATCATTCTGTCACGATTGATCCTTCACTTATTTTTGCCTCTTACTCTGGCTCAACTGCCGATAATTTTGGCATGACTGCTACCTATGATAGTGAAGGGCATTTGTATTCGGGTGGAATGGCTTTTGGCATTGGCTACCCTACCACCTTAGGCGCCTTTCAAACCACTTTTGCCAACGGCAACAACAATGAACTTTCTGATGTGGTGATCAGCAAATACGCACCTGATGGAAGCACCTTGATTTACTCTACCTATTTGGGTGGAAATGGCACGGAGACTGTGCACAGCATGATTGTCAATGAAGATGATGAACTATACATTTACGGAGCCACTTCTTCGACTGATTTTGCCACTACCTCAAGTGCTTATCAAAGCACACACATGGGCGGAAGCACGGTAGATTTTCCGAGCAACGGGACCAATTTTGTAGGCGGCACTGACATGTATGTCTCTAAATTCAACGCTTTTGGCAATGCCCTTTTGGCCAGTACCTATCTTGGAGGCAGTGCCAATGATGGCATCAATTATAATTTCATCTCTCCAACCCTTTATGATTCGCTGACCTATAATTATGGCGATCAGTTCAGGGGCGAGATCATGTTAGATGAGAACGATGATTGTTATATTATCTCAACCACAAGATCAAATGACTTTCCGATCGTAAATGGGTTTGATGCCACTTATAATGGCAGTTCTGATGCCATTGTTGTAAAACTCAATACCCAACTCTCAAACATCATTTGGAGCACCTATTTGGGCGGCAGCAGTAAAGATGCGGGCTACAGCATCAAATTAGACAACAGCAACAATGTAGTGGTTTGTGGGGGCACTTCATCAAGCGATTTTCCGAGTTCTGCCTCAGCGATCAACTCGACCTATCAAGGCGGCATCGCCGATGGTTTTGTCACAAAAATTGCTGCTAACGGTTCATCATTTTTAAACTCAAGTTTTATTGGTACCGCAAGCTATGACCAATGTTTTTTCATTGAAACTGATAAGTTCGATGGTATTTACCTATTGGGGCAATCGCTGGGCAGCATGCCGGTTAGCCCTGGTTTGTATAACAATGCAAACAGCAAACAGTTCATTCAAAAACTCAACTCAAATTTAAGTACTGCTACCTATTCTAGCGTGTTTGGAAATGGCAATGGCAATGTGAATTTCTCGCCTTCTGCCTTTTTGGTCGATGATTGTCAAAATGTGTACATCTCTGGCTGGGGAGGCAATATTTTATCAAACACCCAAAGCATGATCGGCATGCCTGTAACTCCAGGTGCTTTTCAGGTAAGTTCTACCAATGGGTATAATTTTTACTTTGCGGTTTTTGAAAGAGATCTAAACAGTTTGCTGTATGGCAGTTATTTTGGAGGAGCCCAAAGTCGTGAGCATGTTGATGGAGGCACTTCTCGTTTTGATAAGCGGGGGGTGATTTATCAATCGGTGTGTGCGGGCTGTGGAGGCAATAGTGACTTTCCCACCTCAGGTGCTGTGGTCTCGAATGTGAATAACAGTGATAACTGCAACAATGGCGTGTTTAAGTTTGATTTTGAGACGGTGGTAACTGCTATTTTCTCGGCATCAGACACGACTGTGTGTGGGCCAACTCAAATTCAACTCACCAATCAAAGTGAAGGGGCGCACATTTATGCTTGGGATTTTGGCAACGGATCTACCTCTGTAGGCACACAAGATACTTTGGTGTTGTATTCAGCTGTAGGCACCTACACCATTAGCCTTGTAGCTACCGATACCATTTGTGATATTTCAGATACTATGCTGCTCACCTTAGAGGTCAATCCACCCATTCAATATACGCCTGTGGGCGATCAAACATTTTGTTTGAACGATTTAGTAAGCTTTTCGGCGAGTATAACAGGAGGGCAAAACCCAGAATTTTTATGGAGTTTAAACCCCAACCTGATCATTGGTCAACAAGGCCCAACTTCAATTTGGGCAACCGGCAGTGAATCTTTTGATGTGTATCTAAAAATTACTGATGGAGCTTGTGAATTAATTGACACGGTAAGAGCCATTTACGACAGCATTGAAGTGAATTTCAGCACTACTCCACCAACATGTGATTCCTGTAACGGCTCTATCACAGCAAACACCATCGAAACGCTCTCTTACCTTTGGAACACAAACAATACATCGAACCAAATCTCTAATCTTTGTGTAGGCAATTATCTGGTGACCATAGAAGATCAATCTGGCTGTACAGAGCTTTTTGAGTTTGACCTTGAAAACCCAGACCCTATTGTGATTCAAGCACAAGTTGATTCGATCTTATGCCACAATGATTGCAATGGCGCTATTCAGACCTCTATTTCGGGTGGATCAGCACCGTACACCTTGAGCTGGTCAAATGCTTCAAATCAAGCCTTGATCTCAAATCTCTGCGCTGGATCCTATACCTTAAGCGTGAGTGATGCGAACAATTGTAGCCTTGATTCTGTTTTTATACTTGAAAATCCAACCGCTTTAAATTTATCTATTGACTTTAGTGATTCTACTTGTGCTTTTGACTGTGCGGGGTACATTACTGCTTTAGCATCGGGTGCAACTCCACCCTACAGCTACAGCACTAACAATGGCGCATTTCAAAACGATGCAGCGTTCAACGATTTGTGCCCAGACAATTATCAAACCATCGTGCAAGACAATAATGGATGTACAGACACTGCTTTTGCTACAATTGACTCGACCAGTTTTGAGGCCTTTGCTTTGAATTTATCGGCCAATCCTGATACCATTCAAG
>JAHDHZ010000022.1:0-14787 GCA_020631045.1 Flavobacteriales bacterium
TTGTCTCAGTTAAAAACGCTTTGGTGCCCATAAAAGGATATAAAAAATCAAAGGGCCCTAAGTTTAAACAGGTGGCTGTGAAGGATGCTTATGTTGAAGTGCGCAGAAAAAAAGACGATATCTTATACGGAGAATATCAGCTTTCGCCTTCAAGCGGGAATTTTGTCTTGCCTCTCGAAGAAGAAGAAAGCTTTAATGTGATTGTTGAAGCTGACGGATTTTATCCTGCTACTATTGAGTTTGTAGTGCCCGGAAAAGCTAGTTACAAAGACTTTAGAATCGAGAAGTTTCGCATTCGTAGAGAGGTGATCCCATAGTGTTTTAAGCCGTTCAAGCATACAGAAAATCTTTTCGGCTCCCGATCCTTGCGGATCGGAGTTTCTCAAAGCTTTTTCTGCATGCTTTCACTACCCCTTACTTTGAGAAGGTGGTTGTAGGGCAGAAGAAAAAATCTTTTGCTGTGCCTTCAAACCTTTGGTTTGACAGCACTGCAAGGGACTTTTTCGGATGCTCTTAGTTAGGTTCTTTCATGTTCTTTTAGTCAATCCGTTCAAGCATACAGAAAACCTTTTCGGCTCCCGGTCCTTACGGATCAGAGTTTCTCAAAACTTTTGCTTCATGCTTTCACTCCCCCTTACTTTGAGAAGGTGATTGTGGGGCAAAAGACTTTTTCGAATGCCTTAGTTAATTTTGATTTACTGAAACCATTCTTTGTATTTTTTCGTAAAGATCATTGTGAGCAATCAAAAGTATACAGCCATTATTCAGTGTTGTTGTTCTGTGTTTCTATTGCTTTTATTGACTTCTTCAGGGTGTGAAAAAGATGATTTAGAAGACCAAAGCTATATTTCATTTGAAAAGCCTTTTTGGGTATTGTTAGATGTTGAGCAAGTACCAACAGAAGAGCAGCAGGCTATTAGATTAAATTTAGAGTCAGAGCTAGAGCAATACTACACGCCAGAATTTTTAAATAAATACTTGACTAAGGTTTACGTCTACAGCCAATTAAAAGATCTTTTTATAGGTTCAGAATTTGATGGAACATTGCACTACTCAAACTTATTCATTAAAGCTCCAGGAAATTCAATGCATCATGAACTTGCCCATGTGTATCACATGAAAAATAGGAGTTTACTAAACCAACAGGCTTGGGAAGATTTAAATACCAGTGCTATTTCTTATTCTTCAAGTGGAGTGACTTATGTGGCGACTGGCGGAAATTCTTATGATAACTTGAGTTATGATAGTTTAAGAAGAGCTGGATTCTTTAGGCACTATTCTACATCAAGTTTTAAAGAAGACTATGCTGTTGTTTGTGAGTACATCTTTTCAAAAGACTTTCAGCAAAACGCTCAGTTGATAGCTGACATAAACTCAAAATACCCAAAGCTTAAAGCTAAAATCAATATGGTGCGTGAATTTTTTGAGAAAATTGGTTTGCAAGAGCCTGCTTATTTGCAGCAATCTTTTGGAGATTACAAGTAGTCTGTAAGATGATTCTTTTTAAATAGTAAACCTGTTCAAGCATTTCGAAAAGTTTTTCGGCTCCCGATCCTTTAGGATCGGAGTTGCTCAAAACTTTTGCTTCATGCTTTCACTACCCCCTACTTTAAGAAGGTGACTGTGAGGCAAAAGACTTTTTTGAATGCCTCTGATAAAACACTTTTTCTGAAGCCTTACTTAATCTCTATTCAAAAATTAAAAAGAAAGTTTTACATTAGTTTTATCACACAGAAAAAACATGTTAAAACACGCACTTACTCTTTTATTAGGATTGGTTTGTCTGCATTTTTTTGCGCAATCCTCTTTTGTAACCCTATGGCAAACTGATTTGGCTGGTTCGTCTTCTGCCACTTCAATCACTATTCCAACAGATGGTGTGAGTACTTATAATTATGATGTTGATTGGGAAGATGATGGTGTGTTTGATGATTTAGGTGTTACTGGAAACATTACCCATGATTACGGAACTGCAGGAAGGTATCGAGTAGCTATTCGAGGCACTTTTCCAGCTATTTATTTTAACAATACGGGTGATCGTTTAAAGATCTTAGGGGTACACCAGTGGGGTACAATTGCTTGGGGTAGTATGCAGAACGCTTTTTATGGTTGTTCAAATTTAATTTGTCAGGCTGCAGATGTGCCAGATTTAAGTGGGGTAACCAATACTTCTAGTATGTTTGAAGATGCTTCAAAATTTACGCAAAACTTAGCATCGTGTGATGTGACGGCCATTACAGATATGAGCAATATGTTTGATAATTCAGGGATGTTGGTAGGTGATTATGATAACACATTAATTGGTTGGCAAGCACAATCAGTGCAGACAGGGGTCAGCTTAGGTGTGAGTGGATTGAATTATTGCAATGCTGAGACCGAGCGCTCTGATTTAATATCAACCAGTACTTGGGCCATTACTGGTGATAGCAAAGATTGTGATAAGACATATTTTAAAATCACAGTAAAGACTGATAATCCAGGAACTTCGAGTAGTACTTCGCTTAGAATTCCAACTACAGGGGCTGGTTATAATTATGATGTAGATTGGGATAATGATGGTACATTTGATGACCTTTCACAGACAGCCAGTGCAACTCATGATTATGGTGTAGCAGGAACATATACCTTAGCAATAAGAGGTGACTTTCCTAGAATATATTTCACAAATTCTGGAGATAAATCAAAGCTTATCGATATTGTGCAATGGGGCATTATAGACTGGGTAGATTTCACAAGAGCTTTTTTTGGTTGTGATTCTTTAGTAGCTTATTCAGCTATTGATCAGCCAAATTTGATGACTGTTACCAGTCTATCAAATGCATTTAGGGCTTGTGATTATTTTAATGGAGATATAAGTACATGGAACACATCAAAAATACAAGACATTCAATCTTTGTTTTTTGATGATGTTGCGTTTGATCAAGATGTTGGCTTTTGGAATACAAGCAATATTACCAATATGAATTCAGTATTTTATAATACAGACATATTCAATCAAGATCTTGGAGCTTGGAACACCTCTAGTGTAACTAATATGCAGCAGTTATTTTCAAATGCTACCTTATTTGATCAAGATATTGGTCGGTGGAACACATCAGAGGTCTTAAATATGAGCACTATGTTTGCATACGCCTCTTCATTTAATCAAGATATTGGTTCTTGGAATACCTCAAAGGTAACAACAATGGCACAAATGTTTTTAAATGCCGATGCGTTTAATCAAGACTTAGTTGCTTCAGGCAGTGCTTGGGATGTGAGTAGTGTACTGTACATGAATAGTATGTTTTTTTCAGCTGATGTGTTTAATGGGGATGTAGGTAACTGGAATACATCAAGCGTAATAACAATGAATTCCATGTTTAGTAGAGCCTCAGTGTTTAACCAAGATATTGGCAGTTGGAATACTTCTAGTGTTACCAATATGGAATTTATGTTTTTAAATGCAAATGCCTTTAATCAAGATCTAGACACTACAGGGGGCTCTTGGGATGTTAGTGCTGTATTAAATATGAGGGGTATGTTTTCAGGTGCCGTTCTCTTTAATGGAAATGTTACTGGTTGGGTGCCTTCAAGTACAACAACCATGTTAGATATGTTTTATAATGCCGATGCCTTTAATCAAGATATAGGAAATTGGGATGTTTCTTCTGTTGAAGATTTCGAAGGGATGTTTGAGCGAGCAAATCTATTTAACCAAGATCTCAGTGATTGGAATACTGGTTCTGCAACTGATATGCAAGACATGTTTCACGATGCGGCAGCTTTTAATCAAAACTTGGGCGATTGGGATATATCGTCAGTCACTACAATGGATGATATGCTTGATGATTGTGGGATGGATATTCCTAATTATGATTCGACTTTAATTGCTTGGCATACACAAGTAAATGGTGGCCCTTTGGCTAAAACTGCTGCAGTAGGCCCCATTCCCTTGGGTGCTCAAAATCTATTGTACTGCAATGCTGTAGATGAGCGTGCTGATTTAATTTCAAGTTATGGATGGACGATTACTGCAGATGCTGACAACTGTGGTGGATTGCCAATAGAATTGAGCTTATTTGAGGCGCATATGCAAGATGATCAAACTGTTTTGTGTAGCTGGCAAACTCAAAGTGAAATCAATAATGATTACTTTACATTAGAGCGATCAGTAGATGCTATAAATTTTGAGCAGATTTTCATGATTGAAGGGGCGGGTAATAGTAATCAAATTTTAAATTATGATTACATAGACCAAGATCCATACAATCAAGTTTCTTATTATCGATTAAAACAAACTGATTTTGATGGAAGCTATTCGTATTCTGAGATTCGAGAAGTGCTTCCCATGCAGTTTTTGGATATCCAATCTGTAGGACCTGTTCCGGCATTCAATCAAACTACAGTTACGCTTTCATCATCTTCTTCAAGTAAAGGAATTATAAAGTTGTATGATAATCTTTCTCGTATGGTGTATGAAAGTCACTTTCTGATTTTAGAAGGTAACCAAGAATTTATATTGCCTTTGCATAATTTAAGTGCGGGTCATTATTCTATTGTAATTCAAGATGATCAAGGTTTGTTGTTTGATGCTTCTGTTTTATTGGTAGGAAATCAATCTGCTTATTGATTGCTGTATTTTCAAATGCTTTAGTTATGTTCTTTTACATTACCTGAATAAACCCATTCAAGCATACAGAAAATCTTTTCGGCTCCCGATCCTAAAGGATCGAAGTTTCTCAAAGCTTTTTCTGCATGCTTTCACTACTCCTTACTTTAAGAAGGTGGTTGTAGGGCAGAAGAAAAAATCTTTTGCTGTGCATTCAAACCTTTGGTTTGTCAGTACTGCAAAAGACTTTTTCGGATGCCTTATTGACGTTCTTTCACATTCTTCCAATCAACCCGTTCAAGTGCACAGAAAATCATTTCGGCCCCCGATCCTAAAGGATTAAAGTTTCTTAAAGCTTTTTCTATATGCTTTCACTATTCTTGCCAATCAGGCAATATTCTTGTTTGCAAATAACCTTCAGCTCTTTTAAGCTCAATTGTATAACTCGTAGTCGGTCCGTAAATCTCTTCTAAAATAAGTTTGTTGTGCTCAAGTGAAATGATTTTAAATTCAGTGTACAATGCACTTTCAATCATATTATTTTCAACTTGGTAATCAGTTTCACATAATAAATTGAATTGAGCATCGTTGTTGTTGCAGGCTCTGATGTAGTAATAATTCTCGTTTATATCATAGTGAATAGGAAGAATGGTTGCATTACAAGTAAATGATAATCCATCGGCATGCCATTGATAAAACCCAGCGATACCTTGATTATAAACTTGATTAAATATTTGGTTGTTTATTTTTGTGACAATCCAATTGCCTTGAAGTGTGGGGGCATGTTTTTCTTTACACGAAATGCAGCATAAGTAGGTGCATAAAAGAAATATGTATGTTTTCATAGTTATTGAAATTTAAATATGAAACAAATTTAAAAGGCTTAAACCCTATGTTTATTGTAAAAACAGCACTTAGAATTGTAAAAAAGATTGTTTCTTACAGTAGAACTTTCTTTTTTTACAATATCAATCGTTTTGCTCTTGGTAGGTTTGTAAGGCGATTTAAAGAATGACTAAGCATAAAGAAATACCCACGCATCAATTTCCTGAGCAAAAGATGTTTTTGTTCACCGAGCCTGTGCACAAGCCAAATGCTTATGATGCAAGAAAGCCCCATAAGCACATGTATTATGAGGTCTTTTTGTTTAAAAAAGGGCGAGGTATACATGTGGTGAACGGCAGAGAATTTCAAATCAAAGACTGCTCAGTGCATTTTATCACTCCATACACCACTCATATATTAAATCAGGGTGATTTGACTGAAGGAAAAGTGATTGGTTTTAAAGATTACGCCCAACACTTAGAAGTTGATTTTCCGTATTTAAGCCCCTTGTCAGATGAATCTGTGATTGAATTAGAGGCATCAGTTTTTCAAGAGATTTGGTTGGTAAGTGCCCAGCTTGATAAAGAATTAGAAGCACAATCTAATGTGGTAAATCGCCTAGCAAAATCATATTTGACCATTATTTTAACTAAAATTTTAGGGGTTTTTGAAGGGCAAACGTGCAAGGTAGATGATCAAATGAGGCTGCTGTACAACACCATAGAGCATTTTTATAAAAAAGAGCATAAGCTTTCGTTTTATGTTCAAAAAACAGGTTTGAGTTTGAATGAAATCAAGAAGATTGCTCAAGTGAGTTTTCAGTTAACTCCCAAACAACTTATCACAAAAAGATTGTCTAAAGAGGCGCAATCTTTGTTGATGCACACCGCTTTAAGCGTGAAAGAAATTGCCTATGAATTAGGGTTTTTTGATGAATCTCATTTCATCAAGTTTTTTGAAAACCAAATAGGCTTATCACCTAAAAAGTTTCGTATTCATTTAGATGAGGTTTAAGGATTGCCCCGGATAGTAGAAAGTAGCTTGTAGTGCAAGAAAAAAGTAATTGGAGGCAGAAGAAAAAATCTTTTTGAGTGCCTTCAAACCTTGTGTTTGACAGCACTTAAAAAGACTTTTTCGTATGCCCCAATCGTTTTTCTTAAGATGCGGAGGCTTTCTGAAGACCTGCAAGAAAGACCCCGAAATCTTTAGTAAAACCTTTTTTCTGTGCTGCAACTACTTCGAATAGCCGGAAATAGGCCCAAAAAATAATCTATAGATGCTCTAAATAACTAAACCAGGTATTGATTTACTACCTACTTTTAGGTATTTTTGCTGCAGATTACTTATTTTATTTAGACTTAATCTAATTAAAAAATGATAAAAGTTACTGAAAACGCCAAAAACAAAGCCATTCAGCTCATGCAAGAAGAAGGTAAGAAAAATGCCTTTATCAGAGTAGGTGTGAAGGGCGGAGGATGCTCTGGATTGATGTATGAATTGACCTTCGATGATCAAATGCAAGAAACCGACAAGGAGTTTGAAGACAATGGCATAAAGGTCGTAGTTGACAAGAAAAGCTTTTTGTATTTAGTGGGCACCGAGCTTGATTATTCGGGTGGATTGAACGGAAAAGGATTTGTATTCTCAAACCCCAATGCCAACAGAACTTGTGGGTGCGGAGAAAGTTTTTCATTGTAGAGTATGAGTACACAAGACGAAATATTAAACGAGGTTACTTCAAAAGAATACGAGTTTGGATTTGTCACTGACATTGAATCGGATAAGGCTCCAAAGGGGTTAAACGAAGAGATCATTCGGTTAATCTCGGCGAAGAAAAATGAGCCAGAATGGTTGCTAGAATATCGCTTAAAGGCCTTTGCGCATTGGAAAACATTAGAAGAGCCTAAGCATTGGGCGCATGTAAAGTATGATTCTGTTGATTTTCAAGACATTCATTATTATGCGGCTCCTAAGCCTAAGAAGAAATTAAATTCACTCGATGAGGTTGATCCTGAGATTAGGGCGACTTTTGATAAGTTGGGCATTTCTTTAGATGAGCAAAAACGCTTAAGTGGAGTTGCTGTTGATGTAGTGATGGATAGTGTTTCTGTGGCTACGACCTTTAAAGAGACCTTGGCTGAAAAAGGCATTATCTTTTGCTCGTTTTCTGAAGGCGTGCAAGAGCATCCTGAACTAGTGAAGAAATACTTGGGTACGGTGGTTCCGTATAAAGACAATTTTTACGCAGCTTTAAATGCCGCGGTGTTTACCGATGGATCGTTTTGTTATATTCCTAAAGGCGTGCGTTGCCCAATGGAACTTTCGACCTATTTTAGAATCAATGAGGCCAATACTGGCCAATTTGAACGTACTTTAGTGGTAGCAGATGAGTCAAGTTATGTGTCTTATTTAGAGGGATGTACCGCTCCGATGCGTGATGAGAACCAATTGCACGCAGCTGTGGTGGAGTTGATTGCTATGCAAGATGCTGAGATTAAGTATTCAACCGTGCAAAATTGGTATCCTGGCGATAAAGAAGGTAAGGGTGGAATCTACAATTTTGTAACCAAGCGAGGCTTGTGTGCGGGTGATCGCTCTAAGATTTCTTGGACGCAAGTAGAAACAGGTTCTGCAGTGACTTGGAAGTATCCTTCTTGTATTTTAAAAGGAAACAATTCAATCGGTGAGTTTTATTCGGTTGCCTTGACCAATAACTATCAGCAAGCCGATACGGGCACCAAAATGTTGCACATTGGCAAGAATACTAAAAGCACCATTATTTCAAAAGGAATTTCGGCTGGTCGCTCTCAAAATTCTTATAGAGGCCTGGTAAAAGTAGCAAAAGGCGCTGTGGGTGCTCGAAATTTTTCGCAATGCGATAGTTTGTTGTTGGGCGATAAGTGTGGAGCGCATACCTTTCCGTACATAGAATCAAGTGATTCAACTGCACAAATTGAGCATGAGGCCACTACCTCAAAAATCGGAGAAGATCAACTGTTTTATTGCAATCAAAGAGGGATTGATACAGAAAAGGCGATTAGTTTAATTGTGAACGGATACGCCAAAGAAGTATTGAATAAGCTGCCGATGGAATTTGCCGTAGAGGCCCAAAAATTATTGGCCCTTTCTTTAGAGGGTAGTGTAGGGTAAATGAAACCAGAAGTACTTAGACATAAAATTCATATCATAAGAGATCAAAAAGTAATGCTTGATGTTGATTTGGCCGATTTGTATGGCATTCAGACCAAGGTATTGAAGCAAGCGGTAAGAAGAAATATTGAAAGATTTCCTGCTGATTTTATGTTTGAGTTGAATAAAGAAGAAACAGATCACTTGAGGTCACAATTTGTGACCTCAAGTGAACATGGGGGTAATCGTTATGGTTATTTTGCTTTTACAGAACAAGGTGTTGCCATGCTCTCAAGTGTACTTCGAAGCCCTAAAGCCATTGAGGCAAACATTAGAATTGTACGTGCATTTGTCTTTTTAAGACAATATGCTCAAGACCATTCCAAAATAGAAGAAAAGCTTTCAAAACTCGAGGCGATGTATAATAAAAAGTTTGAAGACATTTATCAGGCGATCAATTATTTATTGCAAAAAGACAAGAAAGAGATTGAACAAACTAACCGAAAGAAAATAGGATATAACGCGTAATTATGTTAGAAATAAAAAACTTACAAGCACAAATAGAAGATAAGCAAATCTTAAAGGGCTTAAACCTAGAAGTTAAACCAGGAGAGGTACATGCTATAATGGGGCCCAATGGGGCTGGTAAAAGTACACTGGCCTCAGTGTTGAGTGGTAGAGAAGGGTATGAGGTTACGGGCGGAAGCGCCACTTTTGATGGGAAAGACCTGCTAGATTTAGACCCAGAAGAAAGAGCAAGAGAAGGGTTGTTTTTGGCTTTTCAGTATCCGGTAGAGATTCCAGGGGTAAACAACACGACTTTTTTAAAGACAGCTGTGAATGAAATTAGGGAATACAAAGGCTTGGATCCGATGCCTGCCAAAGATTTTTTAAAGCTTTTAAAAGAAAAACAGGCTTTGGTAGAGCTGAGCAGTGATCTTGCAAAGCGCTCGGTTAATGAAGGTTTTTCTGGTGGAGAGAAAAAGCGCAACGAGATCTTTCAAATGGCTATGCTTGAGCCCAAACTTGGCATTTTAGATGAAACTGATTCAGGGCTTGATATTGATGCCTTAAGAATTGTTGCCAATGGGGTAAATAAACTAAAAAGCAAAGACAATGCCTTTATTGTGATTACCCACTACCAACGTTTGTTAGATTATATTGTGCCTGATTTTGTACATGTCTTACACGACGGGAAAATCATTAAAACAGGTGATAAAAACCTAGCCTTAGAATTAGAAGAAAAGGGCTATGATTGGATCAAAGCTGAAAAAGTATAACAAAGCTAAAAGTAGGCTAAAATGAGCACATTTAAATACATTGCAAATTTTGTTGAGGGGTTTAAGTCCAATGATTGGAATTTAAAGACAAGTGAAGGGGTTGATTTTCCTACTAGAAAAACAGAATACTACAAGTATACGTCACTCAAAAAATTAAGCACTCAGCGTTTTGCTTCAATAAGCTCAAAGGTAGATGCGCGTAAAGTATTTGAGGGTCTTGATGACTATGCAACTGTTCTGGTTTTTGTAAATGGATTTTTTGATGCTAGCCAAAGTAAAGGGTTAACTGATCAAGTTTCTGTTGTGTCAAAATTGGATAGTTGTCCAGCGTTTTTGACTAGTCAAAAAAACGTAGATCAGCTATTCACTTCAATGAATAATCGTTTTGCAACTGACGGACTAGTCATTGATTTAAAAGGAGTATTGAAACAAGAAGTGTTGGTCTTAAACATCTTAGATGCTTCAGGCATGGCAAGCTTCACAAAAAACAGTATTCGTTTAGATAAAAATGCTCAATGCTCTGTGGTATATAAAACCATTTCAACTGGTCAAAACTTAGAACAGTTTTCAAACAACTATTTTGAAATCGAACTCTCTGATAATGCAATTCTTTGGTTTTACAATCTGCAAAATGGAACAAAAGCACTCAACTTAATTGAACAGGTCGAATCGCATTTGTCAGCGGGGGCAAACTTGCATTATTTCTGTATTTCAAAAGCAGGAAAATTAGTGCGCAACAATATTAATAATAAAATTACAGCGCCTTCGGCCGAGGTAAACTTGTATGGTATTATGTTGGGTGAGCAAGGCTCGCATATTGATCACCATACCCTGGTTGATCATGACACGCCCCATACACAGAGCAACGAGATTTACAAAATCATCAACAAAGAAGCCTCGACATCTGTTTTTAATGGAAAAGTTTTGGTGCGACCCGACGCGCAAAAAACAAATGCCTACCAATCATCTTCTGCCATCTTGTTAGACGATGCCTCTAACGTATATGCCAAACCAGAATTAGAGATTTATGCCGATGATGTGAAGTGCTCGCATGGTTCAACTACCGGTCAAATTGATAAAGAAGCTCTCTTTTATTTACAGGCAAGAGGTTTGAGTAAAACAACAGCTAAAAAGATGTTGATTGAAGCCTTTTTAACTGAAGTGACTGATTTGATTGAAAGTGAAAAGGCAGGGGTTTTGACTAGTCAAATGATTCAAGAGTATTTTAGTTAAGATTATTTGAACGAGTGGCAGATACGCAAATCAATATAGAGCAGATCAGATCAGACTTTGAGATTTTAAATCAAAAAGTCAATGGGCATCAGCTCGTGTATTTTGACAATGCAGCCAGCACCCAAAAACCCAAAGTAGTCAGCGCGGCAATAGCCGATTTTTATAACAATGAATATAGTAATATTCACAGGGGGGTGCATCATTTTAGTGAGCTGGGGACTGAGAAGTTTGAGGCTGTGCGTGGGCAGGTAAAACATTTTTTAAATGCTAAATACTTAGAAGAAATTATTTTTACCTCAGGCACAACCGCGAGTATAAATCTAGTAGCAGATTGTTTTGCGCGTGATGTTTTACAAAAGGGTGACCAGGTAGTCATTTCGCATCTAGAGCACCATTCAAACATTGTGCCTTGGCAAATGGCTTGCGAAAAATCAGGCGCTGAGTTAAAGGTAATTGGCATGACCAGTTCTGGAGAGCTTGACTATTCAGATTTTGAAAAATTACTGAATGACAAGGTGAAAATCATAGCGATTAATCATGTGTCAAATGCTTTGGGTACGATCAATGACATTGAGAAGATCATTAGTCAGGCAAAGGCGCTTAATATTCCAGTACTCATTGATGGAGCACAAGCGGTGGCACACTTAAAGGTAGATATACAAGCTTTAGGCGCTGACTTTTATTGCTTTTCGGCCCACAAATTGTTTGGCCCTACAGGAGTAGGGGTCTTGTATGGTAAAAAAGAGTGGTTAGAACGCTTAAATCCTTATATGGGTGGAGGAGATATGATCAATGAGGTGCGTTTTGAAAAAACCACCTACAACGACTTGCCCCATAAGTTTGAGGCAGGAACCCCAAACATTGCAGGAGTAATTGGTTTTGGAAAGGCCCTTGAATACGTCAGTCAAATTAGTATAGAAAACATCAAACAAGCAGAGGCTCATTTGCTTGACTATGCGACTAAAAAACTCAGTGAGATTGGAGATCTTGAGATTAAAGGAGTGTCCGATAAAAAAGCTGCCGTGATTTCTTTTGTGGTGAATGGCCTACATCCCTACGATATTGGAACCCTGCTCAATCAATATGGAATAGCCGTGCGCACTGGTCATCATTGTACCCAGCCCATTATGGAGTATTTTAATATTTCGGGAACGGTGCGTGCATCCTTTTCTTTTTATAACACCACGCAAGAAATAGACTTTTTTGTAGAAAAGCTGCAAAAGGTGATTCAAATGCTTAAATAATGGCAAGCATTCAAGACATAGAGGCTGAAATTATTGAGGAGTTTGAACTCTTTGATGATTGGATGCAAAAATACGAGTACATCATTGACTTGGGCAAGGAATTGGCAGTTTTAGATGAACAGTATAAAACAGAAGATAATCTTGTTAAGGGCTGTCAGTCGCGCGTGTGGTTGACTAGTCAAAATACGAATGGTTCAATTGAGTTTTTAGCCGATAGCGATGCTTTGATCACTAAAGGAATCGTTTCTCTCTTAGTACGGGTGTTATCTAACCAAGCGCCTCAAGCAATTGTTGATGCGCCTTTAAACTTTATTGAAACCATTGGTTTAAAAGCACATTTGTCACCCAATAGAGCTAATGGATTAGTTTCTATGATTAAAAAAATGAAGGCCTATGCCTTAGCAAATCTTTAATTCAAATGTCAAAGAGTTTAGAAGATAGAGTCATTGAGAAGATCAAAACGGTTTATGATCCTGAGATTCCAGTAGACATTTATGAGCTTGGATTAATTTATGACATCAAGCAAAAATCTGAGAATTCAGTATTGGTTGAGATGACCTTAACATCGCCCTCTTGCCCTGAGGCAGAAGCGATTCCAGGTAGTGTAGAACTGGCTGTGAAAGAGCTTGAAGAAATTGATGAAGTTGAAGTGAAAATTACTTTTGAGCCTCCTTGGGAAAAGTCAATGATGAGCGAAGAGGCGCAGTTAGAATTAGGATTGATATAAAATTTGTATTCAAGTATTTACTCATGTATACCTTTTAGCTATATTTGTTAAGTTTATTTAGCTAAAATCAAGAAATTACGAACATGAAAAATTTAGTTTTAGTCGCTTTGACCTTTATTTCTTCTACTGTTTTTGCAGGAACAATCTTGCTTGAAGGTAGTTATCAAGGTAAAAATATTTACGTACAGAATCCTTTTTCAGGAACAGGGGTTGGTTTTTGTACCTTTGAAATTAAGGTGAACGGAACAGTAACTACTGATGAGGTGAACTCAAGTGCATTTGAGATTGATTTAGAAAATTTTGATCTTAAGATGGGTGAAAAAATCATTGTTTCATTGCAACACAAAGATGATTGTAGACCTAAGGTGTTAAATCCTGAGGTGTTAAAGCCGAAAAGTACATTTACAACCAGTTCAATTTCTGTGAAAGGAAATACTTTAAATTGGACGACAACGGGAGAGTCAGGTAAACTTGCTTTTTATGTCGAGCAATACCGTTGGAACAAGTGGATTCGTCTAGGTGAAGTTGACGGAAAAGGCGGAAAGCAATTGAACGAATATAATTTTGAGGTTTCTCCTCACTCTGGTGAGAATCAATTCAGAGTAAAACAAGTGGATTATACTCAGCGTCCTAATATTTCTAAAACTGCAAAGTTAAGAGTAAATACACCTGAGCTTACTTTAAAAGCTGTTAAGATTAAAGATAAGCTAGAATTTACCGATGAGACTATGTATGAGATTTATGATGCTTATGGCAATATTGTAAAGAAAGGCTTTTCATTTTCGGTGGATTGTTCAAACATGAAGAAGGGTGTTTATTATGTCAATTACGACAATAAAACCGAGCAATTCGTAAAAAAATAGGCTGCTCTTTTCACTGCTCTGCGTTATTTTTTCACTCTTAATCAGTCATTTACTCTAGTAAACTCCTGTTTGTCGTTTCAAAAATGCCTTGATCAGCAAAAAGATCTCTCCTAACTTCCATTTTATTTTAAGTTAGCTCTAAAATCACGTTTTAAAAACTCCTTGACCTGCAAAAGTCTGGCGTTATTTTGACAATTACTGAGTCTACTTTTTTTGGATGCTTTAGTTGCTTACTTTTTTGTACACTTCAATCAACCCGTTCAAGCATACAGAAAACCTTTTCGGCTCCCGATCCTAAAGGATCGAAGTTTCTCAAAGCTTTTTCTGTATGCTTTCACTATCCCCTACTTTAAGAAGGTGATTGTGGGGCAGTAGAAAAATCTTGTGCTGTGCCTTCAAGCCTCTGGTTTGTCAGCGCTGTAAAGGATTTTTTTCTGATGTCTTATTGACTTTTTTTATGATTCATTCAATGATGATTTCTCTGTTCAAAAGTTTTGAGGTATCTTTTTTAATGCATTCAAAGCTTGTCTTTGTCGGCATTAAAAAAGATACCTCAAAACTTTTGAAATGATTAAAAAACTTGAACATGTAGGCATAGCTGTAAAATCCATCAAAGATTCTCAGAATGTTTTTGAGCGCTTGTTTGATGCTGCTGCTTATAAGCAGGAAGAAGTATCTTCTGAAGGGGTGGTAACTCAATTTTATAAGGTAGGTGATATTAAAATAGAACTTCTAGAAGCGAACAAGGCAGATAGTGCCATTCAAAAATTCATCGATAAAAAAGGAGAAGGAGTGCACCATTTAGCTTTTGAAGTTGATGACATAGAAGCTGAAATGAATCGGTTAAAAAAACAAGGTTTTCAAGTAATCAATCAAGCACCTAAAGATGGGGCCGATA
>JAHDHZ010000022.1:14887-34796 GCA_020631045.1 Flavobacteriales bacterium
TTAAAAAAACAAGGTTTTCAAGTAATCAATCAAGCACCTAAAGATGGGGCCGATAATAAACGCATCTTTTTTTTGCATCCTAAAAGTACCAATTCGGTTTTGATTGAGTTGTGTCAAGAGAAGGCTTAGTCTATTAGACCGTTCAAGCATACAGAAAACCTTTTCGGCTCCCGATCCTAAATGATCGAAGTTTCTCAAAGTTTTTTCTGCATACTTTCACTACCTAACTTACTTAGAAAGAGTATTGTAGGGGCAAAGAAAAAATCTTTTGCGGTGCATTCAAACCTCTGGTTTGTCGGCACTGCAAAAGACTTTTTCTGAAGCCTTATGGGCTTTTTCAAAGGCCTTATTTGCATTCTGCCTTAACTTAAGATCTGATAAGTAGCAAAAGCAGCTAAATATCCAACCAAACACATCAAAACAAACTGAGCTGAAGTATATAACCAAGACCCAGTCTCTTTTTTAACTACAGCAATAGTACTAATGCATTGCAATGAAAAGGCATAAAAGAGCAGCAAAGAGACACCTGTGGCAAGGCTATAGACTTTTGATCCATCAGAAAAGACATCTTGCTGCATGCTTGTTAAAAGTCCTTGTTCATTTTCTTCATCTAAATTATGAATGGTTGCCAACGTACCTACAAAGACCTCTCTGGCGGCAAAAGAGCTGATGATAGCAATGCCAATTTTATAGTCATACCCTAGGGGTCGAATCACGGGCTCTATGGCTTTGCCCATTTGCCCTAAATAGCTTTCTTGAATAGTAATAGGGTTTTGATCATAAAAATAATTGCTATTAGAATTGTTAGCCAAAAACCACAAGATGATGGAGGCGAAAAATATGTATTTTCCTGCATCGGTAAAAAATGCTTTTAATCTAACGTATACCACCCACAAGACTTCTTTGATTTTGGGGATTTGATAGGCAGGAATTTGTTTGATCTGACTTGTTGGATGAGTTTCTTTGGGTAATAGTTTAGAAAGTATTAAGGCGCTTAATAAGGTAATAAGAACGCCTAATGCATATAGTGAGAACATTACGATGCTTTTATAACTCAATCCCATTAAGACGCCTGATGGAATCACAAGGCTAATGATTAAAACATATACAGGCAATCTGGCTGCACAAGTAATAAAGGGTAATACTAAGGTCGCAATTAAGCGTTTTTTTTTGCTCTCTATGGTACGGGTAGCCATAATGGCGGGTACTGTGCACGCAAAACTGCTGATAATGGGTATTGAAACTGCTCCTGAGAGGCCAAATTTGCGAAGAATTCCATCGGTCAAAAAACTTGCTCTAGGCAAGTAGCCAGATTGGTTGAGTAGCTCAATAAACAGAAATAAAAGTGCAATTTGAGGTACAAATACTACAACTGCAGCTAAAGAAGCTAAGATGGCATCACAAACGATAGAGCCTATCCAATGATCGTTGAATAGGGGTTTAATTTGCTCTGAGATAAACTCAAAGCTTGATTCAATTATGGAGATTGGAACATCTGCAAAAGAAAATAAGATTTGAAATACTGCGAGTAATAAAGTACAAAAAATCAGCAATCCGAAAATGGGGTGCGTAGTGTAGTAGTTGAGCTGCTGAATAAATGTAGATGATTGCTCAGTTTGATAGTTACTAGCTTCTAAGATGTTATTGATGATCTTGTAAGATTCAAAAGTGCTCTCAGTTCTTTTTCTAGAAAGCTGAGTTGTTAAGGCTTTTTGAACAAAATCAGTTGAATTACTTTGGATAAATTCAAAAACCTGGCAGTCTAATTGTTTAGAGAGCGTATTTATCTCAATAGAGGTGGCGTGCACACCTTTGATGTGGTTCACTACCAAACAAATGCGTTTTTGTAAATTCTGTAGTTGCCTGAAAAGTAATAAGTGGAGTTTTAATTGATGGGCATCTGCAATATAGAGTATGAGATCTTTATCTTTAATTGATGTAATTTGATCAATGGCGATTTGTTCATCTTTGCTACGCGCTTTTAAGCTGTAAGTGCCAGGAAGGTCAATAAGGGTGAAGTTGGTATTTTGGATTTTTGCACTCGAGGTGCTTACTGTTACTCCACTATAGTTACCCGTTTGTTTATCTTGACCTGTAAGGGAGTTAAAAATCGTTGTCTTTCCGCTGTTAGGGTTGCCTACAAGGTATATTTTTTCAGGTTCAATCAAGTGAGTGGGCTCAGTTTAATCTCATAAGCAAGTTGCTCGTCAATAGAAATGTTTAATTGGTCTGATTGAAGCAAATAAGGGCCTCCAAAAGGAGCTTTTGAAATTAATCTAATTTTTTGCCCTTCATACAAACCAAAACGCTCAAAAACATCTGTTGTGTTTTCGAGCGTTTGAATTTTATAGGATTTATTTTTTTTTGCTTCTTTTATTGTAATGATTGACATCTTAATATCTGTAGTATTCAGGCTTATAAGGCCCTTCAACCTTTACTGAAATATAATCAGCTTGATCTTTAGATAACTCATCAATTTCAACGCCAATCTTAGCTAAATGCAAGCGTGCTACTTTTTCATCTAAGTGTTTAGGTAACATATACACTTTGTTTTCATACTTTTCAGAATTCTTCCAAAGTTCTAATTGAGCTAAAGTTTGGTTGGTAAATGAAGCAGACATTACAAACGATGGGTGGCCTGTAGCACAACCTAGGTTCACCAATCTTCCTTCAGCCAACACAATCACATCTTTGCCATCAATGGTGTATAAATCAACTTGTGGTTTGATTTGTGTTTTGGTCGATCCGTAAGTGTTGTTTAACCAAGCCATGTCAATTTCATTATCAAAATGACCAATGTTACACACAATGGTTTTGTCTTTTAAGCTTCTAAAAGCTTTTTCAGTGATGATGTCTTTGTTGCCTGTAGTGGTCACTACAATATCAGCCTGACCAATGACATTCATCAATTTTTTAACCTCGTATCCTTCCATTGCTGCTTGTAGTGCACAGATAGGATCAATCTCAGTAACAATTACTCTTGCTCCAGCAGCTCTTAAAGATTCAGCAGAACCTTTACCCACATCTCCGTATCCTGCAACAACGGCAACTTTTCCTGCAATCATCACATCGGTAGCGCGTCTGATTCCATCTACCAAAGATTCGCGGCATCCGTACTTGTTGTCAAACTTAGACTTAGTTACAGAGTCGTTAATGTTGATTGCTGGAGTCAATAAAGTTCCGTTCTTTTCTCTTTCATACAATCTGTGTACCCCAGTAGTGGTTTCTTCAGACAATCCTTTGATGTCTTTCACAAGCTCTGGATAGTTGTCAAACACCATGTTGGTTAAGTCTCCACCATCATCTAAAATCATGTTTAATGGCTGGCCATCTTGAAAGAATAAGGTTTGCTCGATGCACCAGTTGAATTCTTCTTCACTCATGCCTTTCCAAGCGTAAACTGGAATGCCAGCAGCAGCAATTGCTGCAGCAGCATGATCTTGAGTAGAGAAAATATTACATGACGACCAAGTAACATCTGCCCCTAATTCAACCAATGTTTCAATTAAAACAGCTGTTTGAATAGTCATGTGTAAGCATCCGGCAATACGTGCACCTTTTAATGGTTTTGATGCGCCGTATTCTTCTCTAAGTGCCATAAGGCCAGGCATTTCTGCTTCAGCTAATCTAATTTCTTTTCTTCCCCAGTCGGCCAAAGAGATGTCTTTGACTTTGTATGCTAGTTTTTCTTTGGTCATTTCTGTACTCATTTTCTTGAAAAATTATACAGCAAAGTTAGCGTAAATTGAGGCAAAAGTCAAAAGTTGGTTGAATCCGTTCAAGCATACAGAAAATCTTTTCGGCTCCCGATCCTTGCGGATCGAAGTTTCTTAAAGCTTTTTCTGCATGCTTTCACTACCTTCTACTTTAAGAAGGTGATTGTAGGCAGAAGAAAAAATCTTTTGTAGTGCCTTCAAACCTTTGGTTTGACAGCACAGCAAAAGACTTTTTTCAAATGCCCTAGTTGCTGACTTTTTTCGAATGCCTTAGTCAGTTTTCTTAATAGACTTCCAGACAAAGTCTCCCTTTTTGTTGATGTAGGCCTCTTGAGCGTTTTCAAACTTACCCGTTTTCACTAAAGAGAGCTCATGAGAGAAATCTGAAGGGTATTCAAATTGTCTGGCGATCAAGACCTTGCCGGTTTTGTCAATGTATCCCCATTTGTCTTCTTTGTCGTTGCTTACACTGGCTAATCCTTCTTTAAAGTGAAATGCTCCTTTGAATTGGTAATCAATGACCAGTTTGCCTGTTTTATCGATGAATCCGTGTTGTGCGTTGGCAAAAGTTCCTTTTTTAACCAAAGCAAATCCATCCGAAAAATAGTACGTGTTCTCAAATTTTGGCTCGATCACTACTTTGCCCGTTTTGTCAATGTAACCCCATTTGCCTGTTGAATAGTCTTTAAAACTAGCCAATCCTTCTTTAAAATCGTAGCACCTAGAAAATTGAGCGGCAATTGCAACTTCGCCCTTTTTGTCGATAAATCCCCACTCGCTGTTAATGTCAAATTTTGCTAATCCATCATTGAAATTAAACACGCGTTTGTCTTTGATTTCTAATACTTGCTTGCCTGTTTTGTCGTAAAAAACAAAGTGAGTTTTAGATTTTTTAACCCTACCTAATCCATCAGAAAAAGGATAAATTTTGTCATTTGTTTGCAAGATTACTTTACCTGTTTTATCAAGATATAGCCATTGGTCTGCTTGTTTGACTACGGCAATTTGCTCGCTAAAATCATAGCCTTTATCATATGTTGGAGCGATCACAAACTTTCCAGAGGTATTGATGTAACCAGTTTTAGAATCTTTAACCACTAAAGCCAATCCATCATAAAAACCATTGGCTGCTTCAAAACTAGGAGCAATCATTTGTCTGCCCATCTTGTCGATGTAACCATATTTTTGACCTGATTTAAAAGGATATAAGTAATTTTGAGCTTGTGTTTGAACGCCCAGAAGAAAAAACATCAAAAGGTTTAGTATGCATAGTTTTTTTGCCATAAGGCCAAAATATAAAAACTTATTTGAACAGCTTGTGGCTTTTGAGCTAAAAAATGGCTCTCAACATGCATTGGTGTTTGATCTCACAAAAATTATTGACCTTGATCAAGTAGCTGAGTTGTATAAAGAAATTGAATATACTACAAACTACAAGTCAGCTAAGCGCGTTAGGATGCTTGCCGCTAAGCACTTTGTGTTGCACACTTTGTTAAGTGTTGATGAGTCAGTAAACTTGAGTATTAGTCATTCTCATCAACGTTGGATGGTGCTTTTCTCTGAGCAAAAATCTGGCATTGATCTTGAGTTAGTTACAGATAAGGCTTTGCGTGTAAAACATAAATTTACTGATATTCAAGAACAGATGCTTAGACCAGAAACGATCGAAAAGCAAACTTTTTTTACGATTCTTTGGACTGCGAAAGAGGCAGTGTATAAAGCACTTGAAAATCAACAAGGTATACAGGTTTCAAAAATTAAACTTCAGCATTTTACTTCTTTAGAGACTTGTTTTGAGCTTAAGTTAAAGGTTCTAGATAATGTATTTTTGGTGCGTAGTGTTTTGATGGATGGATATTCTTGCTCGTTTGTTCTAACTTAGTAAACTGTTAATGAGTGTTTATACTTATATACAAGCATGTGCTAAAAAAGGTAAGAAATTACTTTGTGTATTGATTGATCCGCAAGAACTAAGAGGTGATCTCTTGACTGATTTTGCTAAGCGTTTAGAGCAGGTAGATGCAGTTGATTTTGTGTTTTGGGGCGGAAGCTTTGTGCAGCAGAACAACCAAGATGCTCAAATTTCGCTTTTTAAAAAACATTGTTCAAAGCCTTTGGTTTTATTTCCAGGCAGTGCACATCAAATTAGTGATCAAGCTGATGCTTTACTGGTGTTGAGTGTGTTGAATTCTAGACAAACTCAATATGTAGTCGGCGAATTAATTGGCCAGGCTTACAATATTAAAACTTCAGGAATAGAGACCATATCGACAGGATATATATTGGTTAATGGAGGTAATCAAGCCTCAGTGGCTTATGTGAGTGATACGATTCCTTTGCCTGCTCATGCTCATGAAATCGCTGTAAACACGGCTCTAGCTGCAGATATTTTGGGCATGCAAATGATTTATCTTGAAGCGGGGAGTGGAGCTGTAAATGCTGTTGAAAATCAGATGATTAAAAAGGTAAAAGCGCATGTTAAGTTGCCTTTGATTGTTGGGGGTGGATTGCGTTCAATTGATCAAATTCAAGAAAAATATCAAAGCGGTGCTGATGTGGTTGTGATCGGAAATCACACAACTGAATCAGCTGAATTTTTAAATCAATTAGGGAGGCTAAAAAAGATTTAATTACTATGCGAATTGTCTGTTTTTCACAAGCTAAATATTATAAAGATGAGCATGAGCGTTTAACGCAATTGTTTCATGCTGGCTTGCATATTTTGCATATTCGAAAACAAGATAAGAGTAAGGGAAAGCTCAAGCATTTGATTTCAAAAATTCCTGAAGCTTATCATTCAAGAATTGTGTTGCATGATAACTTTTGGCTGAGCTATAAGTTTAATTTAAAAGGGATTCATTTAACAAGAAAGCATCGAGCAAAATGGTTTAGAACACTTTTTTTTGTCAAAGTTTTGAAGTTTTTAAAACCAAAACTGACTTTAAGTTGCTCACTACACCATTTAAGTGAACTGAACGAGCGGTTTTTTTACGATTATAACTATGTTTTTTTAAGTCCTGTTTTTGATAGCATTTCAAAAAAAGGACACATGGCTGCCTTCAAGAAAAAAGATGTTAAGTTGGCTTTGCAAAAAAAGAAACACAAGGTGTATGCCTTGGGTGGAATCACTGAGAAAACAATCATAGAAGCAGATCAAATGGGGTTTGATGGTGTTGGTGTTTTGGGTGGATTGTGGAAGAGCAAGCAACAAGATTACTTAGAAGTATTTAAACGCTTAAAAGAAGCGAAAAATCAACTCGCTTTGTTTGATTAACTGGGTAGTTAATGAATTTTTTATTAAATTAGCATTCACATTGCGGGGTGGAGCAGTTGGTAGCTCGTCGGGCTCATAACCCGAAGGTCATAGGTTCGAGTCCTGTCCCCGCTACTAGAAAAAGCCTCTCACTTTCGTGAGAGGCTTTTGTGTTTCTGAACGCGAGTCTAAACCCTTTAGGGGTTTAAGGGAGTGTGTAGAAATACAAAAGCAAGCCCCGCGAAGTGGGGTTGGGCTTTTTCTTGGGCTGTTAACCAATAAGGCCAGACGAGCGAAGCGAGTCAATCCTGAATGCTTTTGAGTCTTCAAAAACTTAAAACAAGCTCTATACTATTATAGATTTATTATAGATTTTATTTCTTTATAAACATGTAGCTTCTTTCTAAAGAATTGCCAAAAAGTTTTAAAATGTATGCCCCTGACTTAAGACTAGATAAGTCTATTTCTTTCTGAAAATGACTTTTGAAAAGTGTTTTTCCTTCTTGATTTAATATCATCATATCATCAAATTTCTCATGGGTTTGAACGATCAAATAATTGTCAGCAGGGTTAGGAGATAATTTCACAATAGTATGGTCGGTAGGTAGCTTTTTAGAGTCTTCTGATAATGTTGAGTCGCATGAAAATTCATTGATATATTGCCAGATATCTTGATTTAATCCAAACGAAACTAAACCATTCTCTGTGCTGTTTCCCATTCTAATCCATGCCATGTTTTGTGATGGTACTATATTGATTAGTTGTCCGTTTTTACCCATTGCAGCAAACATATCTTGTGGAGCTGAAGGACTAACACTACCATTAAAAACAAATTGACTTTGAGGGATCATGTGGCTGTCTTTGCCGTTTAGCCACCATAAATATCCATATGATAGATTTAAGTTTTGAGAAGTGTTTATAGATTGATTAAAATAATTGCTGTCAGACATAATTTGTGTTCCATTCCAATTGCCTTTATTTAATATGAGAAGTGCAAATCTTGCCATGCTTCTTGCAGTACTGAAGTAAACATGATTGTAATCTTGTTGAATAAAAGATCCGTTCATGCCTGTTTCAACTTTTAATTTGGCATTTAAGTATGTATTTAAGGATTGTCCTGTTGCATATTCAATGACTTTTGATAAAAGAGTGTAAGGCGCATTGTGATAAGCCCATCTGTTGCCGGGATTAGTAAGATAGTTTAAGCATGAGTCATCTGTGCAAAATGGATCATTTAATTGGTCATTTAAACCTGTAGTCATCGTAAGTTGATGCCATATTGTGATGAGCTGTTCTTGTGCTTGAGTGCAATTCGTCCAACCTTGTCCCAAGTATTGTGAAGTTTTGTCAGTAAGCTGTAAAAAGCCTTCTTCTTGAGCAACACCTGTGAGAAAAGCTGTTATGGCTTTGCCTGAAGAAGCCCAGTACCAATTTGAATTTGCTGTATGGCCGTTGAAGTATTTCTCTAACACAATTTTACCATCTTTTAGAAGTATGAAAGCTTTGGTGTTGTTTGCATCTAAGAAATTATAGAAAAGATTAATTTTCTCTTCGCACCAATTCATATTTGAAATGGGAATAGTGTCCCAAATTTCAGAATCATTTGATGGAAAATAATTTTGCGAATGGCTCCTAAGTATGTTGCTAAATAAAAATAAAATAGCAAGTATTATTTGTTTCATGGCTCTAAAACAAATAAGTAATACGATAACTCACCCCAATTTGATTTGGATTGTTGACTTCATAGATGTCTCCAGAAATATTGTCTTTTTGTTTGATGTTGTACAATAAATTGTAGTTCAATAAAAATTCGGCGCCTAATCCACCCAAATTAGGCATATAAAAAACTCCGACTTGTCCCATCAAAAATGTGCCGTAATTTGTAAAGTCTGACAATCCAATTCTGTTGTTTTGTCTCAAATAGTTGTAGTTGATTTCAACGACAGGAGAAATGGTTTTTTTGAGCATGAAGTAGCGGGCATAAGGCCCTGTGATGATTGAGTTAAAGTTTGAAGCTAGTTGACCCTGTGCTTCGAGTCCTACGCTGAATTGTTTTGCAATGAATCTGCCGTATCTGCCTTGAGCCCATAAATTGAAAACTCCGTTTGATACTCCGCCCCACATAAATCCACCAACTTGGGTTTTGTTTTTGTCAAAAAGATTAAATCCCTGGTTTTGGTTTTGGGATGGACTTTGGTCAGGGATTTGACGGTCTTGGGTAAATAATGAAGTAGTCAAGCACAGAAATATGAATGTAAAAAATGTTTTCATATCTCAAATATAATCAGAGCATTAAAACTTGTCATAAGATTCTAAGCTTCTTTTTTTCTTTAGGTGTTCTCTTAAGTTATGAATGTTGACGGTAACTTTGAATTCTGGAAATACATAAAGACTTTTTCCATGATTATTTTCGATGAATTGTCCTGCACTATTTATCTGGCTTGTTTTATTCATTAAGCTGGCATTTGCCTTTAGCATAAGCTCAAAAGATAATATTTTGTTGGGTCTATAAGCAAGACCGATACCAGAGTATACGCCAAATTGTTTGTTTTTGTATGAATATGAGCCGTATGATCTTGAATATTGAACGCCAGCTTCAATAAAAGGGCTTAGCTTTTTCTCTTGATTAAAATAATATTTCCAGAATAATGAAGAGTTAAATCCGTTACTAAAGCTAGACACAGATCCACCCAATCCAATACCCAAAAGATGTTTATTAGTGATGAATTTTCCAGCTTGAAAGTTCATGCCTACATGTGCTACTCCTCCACCAATACCAATTGTAGGGATTCTACTTGAAAGTTGCAGATCTCCTTTTTTGTTGAAGGGTTTAATGTTGCTTTGAGTATAGGCTTGCAATGCAAATGCGCTGGTGCATAATAAGAGTAATGGTTTCATAGTTTCAATTTTTCCCAAAACTCAGCATTGATAGCTTGATTATGTCTTAATTAGGAGTTAAGAAAGCTTAAGAGATGTTAAATCGCACCCAAAATAGTACGGGCTAAAGCCATAGAATTCGGAGCATATGAGGTAGTGATGTGCTCAACTCCTTTCTCGCGTAAAGCGTGAGTGGTTTTCTCTCCTATTGAAAAAAGGGTGATATGATTAGGTGTTGTTTTATGTTGGTCATAGAAACTTTCGACTGCGCTGGGGCTTAAAAAGCAAATGGCGTCAACACCAGAGATGTCAATGGTTTGATTAGTTAAAAATGTTTGGTAGATGACTTGTTCTTGATACTGATCAGGGCTGAGGTTTCTTTGAGCAGTTTTAATACTGATGTTTGAAATAGGGAAAAACACTCGTTCTTGTTTTGAAACAGTATTTGCAAATTTTTCAGCCGAGGCTTGGGTGGAATTTTCTTTTCCAATAAAGTCAACAGTGCATCCTTTTGTTTGAAGATAGTTTGCGGTATCTAGGGCAATGGCGCCAATTTTAAGTTTTGAGATTGATTCAATTGAAGTGTTTTCAAAAAAAGCGTCAACTCCTTTTTTACTTGAAAAGAATACCCATTGAAAATTTGACAGATCAATAGTGCTTTTTAAGACTTTTGTTTGAATAAATTCTTGAGTTTTAATGGTGATTCCTGCTGTTTTAAGCATTTTAAAGTGTGGGGCTTCACTTGATTCTTCTTTAGGCCAAAGAAGTGTTTTTTTGATGGGATTTAGGGTCTTTTCAAGCGCTTGATTTGCCATTTCTTGAGTGTCTTTTCCACTCAAAAAAACTTGAATGGGCGTGCTGTCAGCTTCTTTAGCTTTTGATACCCAAAGGTTAAAATGATCTTGATTAGGCTGGGCGTAAATACCCAAAGGCACTTGGCAACCCGCATTGAAACTTTTCAATACGCTACGCTCTAAATTTACACTCAAGGCATCTTTTACATGGTTGATTCTCTCGAGTACTTCGATAAGTTTGTTGTCGTTTGACCGACACTGTAAAGCCAAAGCTCCTTGAGAGGCAGCGCTAACGAAGTTGCGTGCATCAAAGGTATGTAAGTGAAAATCAGATAGGTCAATTTCAAGTCGATCTACCCCAGCTTTTGCTAAAATAATAGCATCGTATTTGCTTTCTTTGCATTTTTCAATTCTAGTGGGTACGTTTCCTCTTAAATCTTCGATCTGTACGTCTGGTCTAAAAAAGAGCATTTGTGATTTTCTGCGAGCAGATGAAGTGCCTACTTTGGCGTTTTGTTTGAGTCCAAACATTTGGGTACGATCAATCGCTGAAGGGTGTACAATTAAAACATCAGCTACATGAGCTCTTTCAAGGGTGGCGCCAATGCAAAGTCCTTTGGGTTGCGTGGTTTCTAAATCTTTGTAAGAATGTACGGCAAGATCAATGTTTTGGTCAAGTAAAGCTTGTTCTATTTCTTTAGTGAAAAAGCCCTTGCCTTCAATTTTATCAAATGAAAGATGTTGAATTTGATCGCCTTTTGTTTTGATGATCTTAATCTGACTTTCAATCTGTTGCTCAGCAAGCTTGTCTTTTACGTGATGGGCTTGCCAAAGAGCCAAGTCACTTCCTCTAGTGCCGATGATTACTTTCACAACTGAGTTTGTAAAATGATTTCTTTGGCCATCTTCATGGGTTCACTGATGTATTTTTTCTCTAGATACATCAATACTTTCTCTAAGACTTCTTTTGATTGATCATCTAAAGTTTCAATGTCTTTAGCAAATACTTGGTTCAAGGCATTTGATTTGAGTTGTTTGACTTTTTCAGGAATCGCACGCATTGCCAATTCAACCTGTCGTTCTTTATATAAGCTTTCAAATTCTTGAACGGCTTTTTGAATGATGTTTTGGCAAGAGGCAATCGCCTCTTTTCTTTTCTCTATGTTTAATTTTGATTCTTTTTTGACACTTTCTAGATCAATAAGTCGGTAGTGGTTAAGTGTTTCAATTTCACGATCAATATCAAATGGAATGGCAAAATCAATGGCAAATTTTTCTGTTGTATTAAACTTACTAAGCCATTGAATATCAACTTGTAATTCATCAGATGCAGTACAGCTGACCAGTACATCAAATTCTTGATCAAACTCTTTCAGATTGCTCAGCGAATGCGCAGTGCCATGTTTGAAAAGCCCAGCAATTTTTTCGGCATTTTTAAGACTTCTGTTAAAGACTACTGCTTTTGTAATGCCTTTTTTGCGAATCAATCTTGAAAAAGCGTGAATGGTTTGTCCGGCTCCTACAAACACAAATCGAGTTGAGGCATCAAGTTTGATATGACTTTTTAGTTTTTCATAGGCCACGCTCATGACCGATACGGCGTGCCTTGAGATGGCAGTTTGGGTATATACAGCTTTTGCTGTTTCAATAGTTTTCTTAATTAAAATGCGCAAAAAGTCGCCTGATGTGCCATATTCTATACTATTTGCATAAGCTTGTTTGATCTGAGTGATAATTTCTCGTTCGCCAAGTACCATAGATTCAAGTGAGCAAGCAACTCTAAACAGATATTCAACCGCCTTGAGGTTCTCGTATTTCTGAGCGGCAGTAGTAAATGTGTTTATCTCGTTTGGATCTATAGAAAAGGCGCTTAAAAGAACATTTAGTTCAATTTTTTGAGCAGTTGAGCAAATAAATTCTACACGGTTGCAAGTAGCTAAATAGATAAGTTCGTCAAGCTTTAATGTTGTTTTAAGCTTTTGTAAAAATACTTTTCGTTGATCGGGCTCTATGTAGAGTGTTCCTATCTGATCAGCACTGAGTGTGTTGAAATTAAACGATATGATTTGTAAGCCTTGCAAGTTGTTTACTTTGCTTTGGCAAAGTAAATGGGTTTGCAATTAAGTTGTGTCACAGTTTTGTCATAGAAAGACCATTTAGAATGAGTTCAAATAAATTCAAGGCTTCAATCTTTTTGTTTTTGGGTATAGTTTTTAGTGCACTCAAAGCTTGTCTTTGACAGCACTAAAAACTATACCCAAAAACAAAAAGATTGAAGCTTTAAGTATTAAAAAAACAAAAATACTTCATTAAAATGGCGGATCGTCATCAAAGTCTACATCATCCATCCGAGAAGATTTGATGATCGTATTGCTACCTGTATTAAACTGATCTGAAGTGGGTAGGTTGGAATTTGAAACCATTTCATTCATGAAATCAGTAGAGGCCAACTCAAGATTTTCAAACTTGGCCAAGTGCGAGATGAATTTCAAGGGTACGTTTTCAAGGGCGCCGTTTCTATGTTTTGCGATGATTAGTTCTGCTCTGCCAAGTGTTGAGTTGCCGTTTTCATCTTCTGTGAGTCCGTAATATTCTGGTCTATAGATAAAACAAACCATATCGGCATCTTGCTCGATTGCTCCAGATTCACGTAAATCAGAGAGCATAGGGCGTTTGTCTCCACCACGTGTTTCAACTGCCCTTGATAATTGAGATAGAGCGATGACCGGGATGTCTAATTCTTTGGCAATAGATTTAATTGATCGAGAAATGGTACTAATTTCTTGTTCTCGGTTTCCTTTAGATTCACTTCCTGCTGTCATCAATTGTAGGTAATCAATGATGATCATTTGAATGTCGTGCTGAGCTTTGAGTCTTCTTGCTTTTGCACGCAATTCAAAGATTGAAAGGGCAGGAGTGTCATCAATAAAGATGGGGGCATCTGTCAGCTTGTTTAATCTTGCGTGTAACTGTTCCCATTCATGAGGTTGCAAGCTTCCGCGCTTGAGTTTTTCTTGAGAAAGCTCAGTTTCTGAAGAAATTAAACGATTGACCAGCTGAAGAGAAGACATTTCAAGAGAAAATACTGCGATTGCTTTGTTTGATTCAACTGCTACATTTCTTGCTAGTGACAATACAAATGCTGTTTTACCCATACCAGGTCTTGCAGCCAAAATAATCATGTCAGATTTTTGAAAGCCTGAGGTAACCTTGTCAATGCTTGCAAAACCTGATGCAATACCACTTACTCCTTCTTCTTGTTCAGAAAGCTCTTCAATCTTTTTAACCGCTTGGTGTACAAGGGTGTTCATCTTGTCGTAATTTTTTCTGATGTTTCCTTCGGCTACCTTGAACAAGTCGCCTTCTGCTTTATCAAGCAAGTCAAATACATCAGTGGTTTCTTCATAAGCCATTTTAATGGTTTCTGAAGAAATACGAATCAACTCTCTTTGAATGTATTTTTGGGCGATGATTCTAGCATGGTACTCGACATTTGCAGCTGAGGCAATTCTATTGGTGAGCGATGCAACGTAATGCGCTCCACCCACAAAATCAAGCTCTCCTTTTTTCTTTAGCCCTTGAGTGACTGTTAGAATATCAATGGGTTCTGAGTTTTGAAACAACTCTTGAATGACCGTGTAAATTGACTTGTGTGCATCTTTGTAAAAAGAATCTGAACTTAGTACATCAATCACATCATTTACGGCGTCTTTTTCAAGCATCATCGCTCCCAATACCGCTTCTTCTAATTCAACTGCTTGAGGAGGTAATTTACCGTATTCACCTGAAAAATTAGTAGGCCCAGGTTTTCTCTTTCTAGTAATTGGTCGGGGTAGATTTTGATTGATTTCTTCCATACTTCTAGGGTGCTAATTTAGAGCAAAAAGCAATGCGAGTAAAGAAGTTTTGCGAACATCCATGCGAAGGTTAAAACACTTTGAAAATAAATGCTTTAGAGGGTTGTTAACATTAAATTAACATTAGTATTGACAAACTAAAAGGCTTTTGCCTCTTTTTAAATAAAGGGTTTGATTTTGAAAGAGAATTTGTTCGGGAGTAAAGTCTAGCGAAAAGCTACGCTGGTCATAGGTAACTTGATCGTAGATTAAAATTTCGTTTTGTTTCTGGGTAATATAGAATTCATCTTGGTAATGAATAAGTTTTTCTGAATTTAAAGAAATGCGTTTTTTGTAATTGAGTCTGTTGTCAAAAACAAAAGCTTTTGCAGTGCTGATGGCTAAAACAAAATTATTAAACTCTTTGATTTCGTTTACGCTAAAGGTTTGGTTGGTCAGTAGGTTTAGGTTTCCGCTTCGGGTAAGTATATTAGAGGTTTGGTCTCTTTTTTGCAGTTCATGGTCGTTTTTGCTATATGTCCAAAATCCATCATTTGACATAGAATTTGCCGTAAGATCAATGAGTTGCAAAGAAAAACTGTTCAGGTTAATGGTTTTGTTTTGTTCAGACAAGGTGTTGTCTAGTAAAACTACTTGAGCGTTTAGTTTGTAAAATACCATCAATTCTAATGGATTGATCACATCTATGGAGTGAATGATTCCAAGGGTATTGTTGCTAAATGTATAAAGGGGGCTTGCTAAGGAGTCTAATTTGGTGATTTCTCTATCTGAGTATTGGTAAATATACCCCAAGGCATCAATGCTTATGGGATGTTTTTCAGGCAATGTGATTTCTCTGATTACTCTTAAAGAGTCAGCAAATACATGAAAAGTATTTGCATAAATAATCAAAAAAACAATAAGAGGCCTTAACATAGACTAGAGTTTTAAGTTGGCAAGATTAGCCAGTTCACTTCTCTCACCTTTTTCTAGGGTGATGTGCGCATATAATTCTTCGCCTTTCATGCGGTCTATCACGTAAGAAAGTCCGTTAGATTGTTCATCTAAGTAGGGTGTGTCAATTTGTTTTATGTCGCCTGTGAAAATGATTTTGGTGTCTTCTCCGGCCCTTGTGATGATCGTTTTGATTTCGTGTGGAGAGAGATTCTGTGCTTCATCGACAATGAAAATCATCTTTGAGAAACTCCTTCCTCTGATAAAAGCTAAAGGTGTAATCACTATTTTTTGTTCTTTTAACATCTCATCAATAGCTACACTTTTCTTTTCATTTTCAGAAAACTGACCTTTGATAAATTTCAGGTTGTCCCACAAAGGCTCCATGTATGGATTGATTTTCTCAGAGGCATCTCCTGGTAAAAAACCAATGTCTTTATTACTCAAAGGAACAATGGGACGGGCCAATATGATTTGATCAAATTTATTTTTTTGTTCAAGTGCTCCAGCCAATGCTAACAGGGTTTTACCTGTACCTGCAACCCCTTGAATGGTAATAAGCTTTATGTTGGGATTTAAAATGGCGTGTAACGCAAAGGTTTGCTCATAATTTCGTGGCTTTACACCATAAGTATATGATTTTTCTACACGTTCTAAACATTCAGTTACAGGATTGTAAAATGTGAGAATTGAATTTTTGCCATTTTTAAGTAAGTAAAAATGATTGTTTTTTAAAGTCTCTCCAAGAAAAGAAGTGTCTTGTGTTGATCCGTTTTTGTAAATGTCTTTTAACAAGTCAGGATCAATGTCTTCAATGATTTTGATGCCTGAATACAGTTCTTTGGTATTGATTTTGCCTGTTTCGTAATCTTCAGCCTCTAGATTTAAAGACTTGGCTTTGAGTCTGAGATTAATGTCTTTACTCACTAAGATGACTCTTGCTGAGGTTTCTTCTTGCTTGATACAAAGTGCTGCGTTTAGTATCTTATTATCATTGGTGTTGCTGTCAAAAATGCTTTTAGCATCATCTTTGAGCTTGCCTGCGTGCAAGATGATTTTAAAATTACCAAGGCCTTCACCTAAAGGAATCCAATTTTGCAAGGTTTGTTTTTCAGTTAAGCCATCTAGGGCTCTAATGAATTGTCTGGCTGCATAGTTTTTATCGCCTCCACCCTTTTTGAAAGTGTCAACCTCTTCTAAGGTTGTGATTGGAATGGCAACATCATGTTCTTCAAAATTGAACAATGCTTGATGGTCATGTAAAATAACTGAGGTGTCAAGTACGAATATTTTATCTTTTTTCAAGGCGAGTAGTGTTTAACTTAAAAATACACTAAAAAGACTTTTGAGCTTAAAAAAGAGCTTAAGAAGTTATGCACAGATGCTGGGGCATAAAAAAAGCCCACTCATAAGAAGAGTAGGCTTTGATTTTTTGAGTTTAGGTAGCTTAGAATGCGTATGCAAATCCAGCACCAAATACTTGTTTGAACTGTGTTCTAGGGCCAGCGCCGTTTGGGGCATCAGCAGCAGGAACATCAATGTCATGATCGTAAATCAACAAACCTGAAACCATTACAGTGATGTATTTGTTTACTCTCATGCCTAAAATAGTTTCCCAGTTCACATCAATATGATCAGGTTGATCTAAGTAATTAGAAAATAAATCTAAACGAGTTGTAAAATCAACGTTTTTAAGAATTTCTTTCTTTTGATAAGAAGCTCTTAAATAACCCCCGAATTCAGTTCTTAACTTCTCTCCGGCGTCAACACCAAATGCTCCAGCTGCAGAAAGTACATCGTCATTTACGATCGTAAACTTAGCTGTAAGTGGTGCGATAAATAATGAGAAATTGTCGTTTGGATGATAGTCTAAACCGATAGCGCCTAATACATAAGCGGGTGCTAAAAGTCTAGAAATTGGTGTCACATCACCAGGATTAGCAAATCCATCAAACATCTGAGATCTGAAGTTTAACAATGCTGAGTAATACCAGTCTCCGAATGCTTTTTTACCCCACTTTGAAGTAAAGTCAATTCTGTCATCATTCTTGAAGAAATCAGTAGTTCCTTGTTTGGTGACACCGTATCCTAACGTTAACGTGTTTTCCCAAGTTTGGTCACCTCTTCTGAGGTTTGCGTAAAGGTTTAGTAAACCATTTAAAGAAATAGAGTTTACACCCCCGCCAACCCAGTTGGTAAGTGCTACTTGTGAGAAATTGATGTTGGTTAAACCTCCTTTGGTCCACCCTTCGGCTAAATCAGCCTTTTTATTCATTGCAGCTAATTGAGTTGTGTCTTGACCGAAAACAACCAATGTAGAGCAAGCAAAAATTGATAATAAAACTTTTTTCATTTTACTTTTGTTTAAATGTTCTTGAGAGCAAAATAAATAAAAAAGAAATCCAAAAGCTTTAAAATGGCTGGTTTTATTGTTAACAGCAGCTTGTTGATAGTGAGTGGTAGATTTTTTTATGCGAATTAACGCGTTTGCCCCATAGAGCCCATTTTACCCATGAGTTTAGCCATTTTTCCTTTGTCTTTCATCATGCGCATCATTTTGCGTGTTTGGCCAAATTGTTTAAGCAGGCGATTGACCTCTTGAATGTTTGATCCACTGCCTTTGGCAATTCTGCTTCTTCTAGAACCGTTTATTAAATCTGGTTTAGCACGCTCTTCAGGAGTCATAGAGTGAATGATAGCTTCAATGCCTTTAAATGCATCATCGTCAATATCCATATTGCGCACCATTTTGCCCATGCCTGGCACCATGCCCATCAAGTCTTTGATGTTGCCCATTTTCTTGATTTGAGATATTTGAGCGAGAAAATCATTGAAATCAAAGGTGTTTTTTGCAATTTTTTTCTGTAGTCTTCTTGCTTCTTGCTCGTCAAACTGTTCTTGGGCGCGTTCCACCAAAGAAACGACATCACCCATGCCCAAGATGCGATCAGCCATTCTTGATGGATGAAACAAGTCAATGGCTTCCATTTTCTCACCAGTACCAATGAATTTAATGGGCTTGTTGACTACAGATTTTATAGATAACGCTGCTCCGCCTCTGGTATCACCATCAAGCTTGGTGAGTACTACACCATCAAAATCAAGTACTTCATTAAATGCTGAAGCTGTATTTACAGCATCTTGACCAGTCATAGAATCAACAACAAATAAGGTTTCTGAAGGATTGATTGCCTTTTTGATGTCAGAGATCTCATTCATCATTTCTTGATCAACAGCCAAACGACCGGCAGTATCAACAATAACTAGGTTGTGGCCGTTTTCTTTGGCATACTTAATGCCGTTTTGAGCAATTTCAACAGCATTTTGATTGCCCTTCTCATCGTACACTTTCACACCGATTTGCTCTCCAACAATGTGCAACTGATCAATTGCAGCAGGTCTGTAAATGTCACAAGCAACTAAAAGTGGGTTTTTACTTTGTTTAGATTTGTAAAATTTAGCCAGCTTGCCTGAAAAAGTTGTTTTACCTGATCCTTGCAATCCAGACATTAAAATTACAGATGGGTTGCCCTCTAAATTTACTTCAGCTGTTTCGCTACCCATTAAATCAGCTAGCTCATCATGGGTGATTTTTACAAGTAATTGGTTTGGAGAGACTGCAGTAAGTACATTTTGCCCTAAAGCTTTTTCTTTTACACTATTTGTAAATTCTTTTGCAATTTGAAAACTTACATCAGCATCTAACAATGCGCGCCTTACTTCTTTTAAGGTTTCTGCAACATTGATTTCGGTGATTTGTCCTTGTCCTTTTAAAACTTTAAACGCGCGTTCTAATTTGTCAGATAAATTTTCAAACATAATTTTTGATTTTTATGATCTTAAAACTTGTGCCATTGCACAAAAGTAAAGTTACAAAATACTTAGGCTTTAATCTAGGGGTGAATTTGTTTGTTTTGGGTGGATGACTTTAGTTAAATGTAATTAAAACCTCGCCCTTGTCAACCGTGTTGCCTTGCTTTATGCGTATGTTTTGAACTGTGCCTTCTCCAGAAGATTTAATGACGTTTTCCATTTTCATGGCTTCTAAAACTAAAAGCTGATCGTCTTTTTTGACCTGTTGGCCTACTTTACATAATACATCAACCACCAAACCTGGCATGGGTGCTTTGAGATTTGAAATTTTACTTGATTTTGAAAAATCGACACCTATGGTTTTTAAAAGAGCATCTAAATGATCTTCAAGTTTAACTTTAACGCGTTTTTGGTTAATTTTTAGAAGCAGGTTCTTTTTTAAATTATCTTGTTCAAGCAGTTCAATAAAGTACTCTTTTTCGTCTTGTCTGACTAGGTATGCTCTGGCGCTTAGACGATTAACTTGTATGTTTTTTGCTTTAGAGTTTAACGTGAAGTTTAGCCCAGAAGCATCTACACTTATTTCAAATTGTTTGTTGCCTGTTTGTACTTTGTACATGACCTTAAAGATATAAAAAGAACTCTAAGAAACTGTATGAATTTTTA
>JAHDHZ010000022.1:34896-39408 GCA_020631045.1 Flavobacteriales bacterium
AAGAGTTTCTTAATTTTGTAATGTGCAACAAGCAGTTCGTATTAATAAGTTTTTAAGCCAAGTTGGCTATTGCTCTCGTCGAAAGGCAGATGAGCTTATAGAGCAAGGTCGGGTGACGATCAACGGAGAAATCCCTTTGCTTGGGCAAAAAATCACCTCAGAAGATTCAGTTCAGGTTGACGGAAAACCAATTGCTCAACGCACAGAGAAACATGTTTATCTCGCGTTTAATAAGCCAGTTGGCATTGTTTGCACGACAGATACTCGAGTTGAGAAAGACAACATCATTGATTATATTGGGTATCCTACGAGGATTTTTCCGATCGGAAGGCTCGATAAAATGAGTGAAGGTCTTATTTTAATGACCTCAGATGGTGAGATTGTCAATAAGATTTTGCGCTCAAAAAACAACCACGAAAAAGAATATGTTGTAACTGTTGATAAGCCTATCACTCAGGAGTTTGTAGAGCAAATGTCAGGTGGAGTGCCGATTTTAGATACCGTAACTAAGCCTTGTAAGGTAAAACAAACCGGTAAAAAAACATTTAAGATTATTCTTACTCAAGGGTTAAACCGTCAAATTAGACGAATGAGTGAGCACTTAGGGTATAGAGTTAAAAAACTCAAACGCATTCGTGTTATGCATCTTAATTTAGATGTCAATGTCGGTAAATACCGCAATTTAACGGGTAAAGAGCTCAAAGCTTTTTTAAGAAGTACTGAGCATTCTTCAAAAACGTTTTAATCCTTTTGGGATGGAGTGTGCTCTTTGGGTACTGTCAAACATAAAGTTTGAGTGCACCCAAAGAGCACACTCCACCCCAAAAAAGGTTAAGAATCTTTAAATTGATGCTTCAGGTTCTTCAAAAATTTGAGACAACACGTTATATCGCTCATCGTCAATGCTACGCTCAATTACTGATGTTAAGCCAGGGTGTGCTTTTAAAAGCCTGTTTTGACAAGAGTTGCTCAAGTGCTTTAATTTTAATTGCTTGTTTGCAGTAGCGTATTTTTCACTTAAAGCACTTAAGGCTTCAAGTGCTGAGTGGTCTGCAATGCGTGAGTGCATAAAATCGATTTCAACACTTTTTGGATCGTTTTTAATGTCAAATTTTGCGTTGAAGTTTTGAATGCTTCCGAAAAATAAAGGTCCCCAGATTTCATAAACCTTCGTGCCGTCTTTTTTAACTGATTTGCGTGCTCGAATTCTAATGGCGCTCTGCCAACTAAAGACCAAAGCAGAGATGATGATTCCAATAAATACGGCGATAGCCAAATCAAAAATTACCGTTAAACTAGAAACTGCAACCAATACGATGGCATCAGAGAACGGAATTTTACCTAAAATTCTAAAACTACTCCACGCAAAGGTGCCGATGACAACCATAAACATCACTCCAACCAAAGCAGCGATTGGGACCATTTCAATATAAGTGCTTGCAAACAAAATAAAGATGAGTAAGGTAATGGCAGCGATGATTCCAGAAAGACGGGTTCTTCCTCCAGAATTGATGTTGATGATCGATTGACCGATCATGGCGCATCCACCCATGCCGCCAAATAAGCCAGTTATAATGTTTGCTCCGCCTTGAGCGATACACTCTTTGTTTGTGTTTCCGCGCGTTTCAGTGATTTCATCGATTAAATTTAAGGTCATTAAAGATTCAATGAGTCCGATTGCTGCTAAGATTAAAGCATAGGGTCCGATGAATTTTAAGGTCTCAAAGTTGAAGGGAACTTTGCTGAAAATGTCGAACTGAAAGCTCGGCAATCCACCCTTAAGACCACTGCCACCGCTTTGACGAATAAAAGAGCCTACCGTCGAGACCTCTAGATTGAAAACAAGAGTGATGGTAAAAACCGCAAGAATGGCAATGAGCCCTGCGGGCAATTTTTTTGAGAGCTTTGGCAATGTGAACATCAAGGCCATTGTCGTGCCTACAAGAGCGAGCATCATGTAAAGTTCAGGTCCTTGCATCCATTGCCAAGAGCCCTGTTCAAAGGTTTTAAACATGCCCAGTTGAGAGAGAAAAATCACGATGGCTAGGCCATTTACAAAGCCCATCATCACAGGGTGCGGAATCAATCTAACGAATTTTCCGAGTTTAAAAACTCCAGCTAAAATCTGAATTAAGCCCATTAAAATAACGGTAGCAAACAAATAGTATAAGCCGAGTTGTTCTGAAGGCTCGCCTAGAGCATTGCCTTCTTTAACCAAGCTAACCATTACAACGGCTAATGCGCCTGTTGCTCCGCTGATCATGCCGGGTCTGCCGCCAAAAATTGAGGTGATCAGACCAATCATAAATGCAGCGTATAATCCGACCAAAGGGTCAACACCTGCAACAAATGCAAAGGCGACTGCTTCAGGAACCAAGGCCAAAGCTACGGTGAGTCCGCTAAAAAAGTCATTTTTGAAGTTTTTTTGATAGGCTGATAAGTCCATGGTGCTTGTTTTGTGTTTTAAAGTTTGCAAAGCTAGGATTTATTTGGTTTAAAAAATCATAAACACCTACATTTGCTCAGTGGCAAGAGCAAAAAGAGAAAAAATGAAAAAAGGCGCTTTGAAAAAAGCGTTTCGATTGTATCGGTTTATAAGGCCTTATCGGTTTAGTTTTTTTGTTGGATTTGTGTTTTTGTTGTTGACAGGTGCTACGGCGATTGCCTTTCCGAAATTTATGGGCATGATGGTCGATGCTGTAAAGGGTGAGAGCGGTTTTACGGTCAATCAGGTTGGGTTGATTTTAGCTTTAGTGATTGTCTTGCAATCTGTGTTTTCTTTTTTTAGAATTTATTTGTTTGTCTCGGTGGCAGAACGTGGATTAGCAGCTCTGAGAATAGAAGTTTTTCAGCATTTAATTCGTTTGCCTAAATCGTATTTTGATACCCAAAGGGTCGGTGAGCTCAACAGTCGTATTTCAAATGATATTTCTTTAATTCAAGACACTTTTACTACCTCTTTGGCTGAGTTGATTCGTCAACTCATTATTATCGTGGGCGGAATCATTGCGCTGTTTACTGTTTCTGTGCGATTAACACTTTTTATGCTTGCCATTGTGCCTTTAGTTGCTGTGTTTGCTGTGATTTTTGGCAAAGCTTTACAGCGCTTTTCAAAGCTTACACAGAAAAAACTGGCAGAATCTAATACTATTTTAGAGGAGTCGATGCATGGCATTACCACGGTAAAAGCCTTTACTGCTGAGCTTTTTCAGGTAAATAGGTATAAAGCTATTATGCAAGATGTGGTCAAGTATGGCTTGAAAGGTGCTTTGTATCGTGGTTTTTTTGCCACCTTTATCATCTTTTGCATCTTTGGAGCCATCATTGCCGTGGTGTGGTATGCCGCTATTTTGGTGCAGGATGGATTAATTACTCTGGGCGAACTCTTTACTTTTGTAATGTACACTGTGTTTATTGGAGCATCGATTGGGGGTATTGCAGCGATTTATGCCCAAATTGTAAAAGCTGTAGGTGCAACTGAAGAGGTCTTAGATGTTTTTGAGCAAACTCCTGAAAAAATTCAGGTAGAGTCAGGCGTTGAGTCTATAAAACTCATGGGTAATATTCAGGCTCAAGATGTGCAATTTTCTTATCCTTCAAGAAAAGACGTTCAGGTGCTCAAAGGCATTGATTTTGAAATCAAACAAGGACAAAAGCTTGCCATTGTTGGCAGTTCAGGAAGTGGTAAGTCGACCTTAGCTTCATTGGTTATGGGTTTTTATGATTTTGATGGATTGATTCAAATAGATGGTACATCTATCCAAGAAATTGGCTTGACGCCTTTAAGAAAAAATATTTCAATTGTGCCTCAAGAAACCCTTTTGTTTGGAGGTTCAGTGCGTGAAAATATTTTGTACGGAAACCCGAAAGCATCTAAAGAAGAATTGATTGAAGCTACAAAAACCGCCAATGCCTATGATTTTATTATGGATTTGCCTGAAGGATTTGATACCTTGGTCGGCGATCGAGGCATGCAACTTTCAGGAGGGCAACGTCAGCGCATTGCAATTGCCCGCGCTGTGATTAAAGATCCATCCATCCTTATCTTAGATGAAGCGACCAGCTCACTTGATTCTGAATCTGAAAAAGAAGTGCAAATTGCCTTAGATCAAGTTATGCAGGGTAGAACTTCATTGATTATTGCGCATCGTTTTTCAACCATCAAATCAGTTGATAAAATACTTGTTTTAGAACAGGGTAAGGTTAAAGAATTCGGAACACACGATCAGTTGATTCAAAACAAGACAGGGGTTTATTCTAAACTATTGAAACTGCAGCAATTGAGCTAAAAACCTTCTGTAATTCAAAGTTGACCGTCATTTTTTGACGATTAACCATATTTTATAGTCTTTATTATCAGTCAATAATGTAACTTTTAGGGTGATTGAACCGTAAAAAATCGCGTTATGCTAAAAAAGCTACTCAGTATATGGGTAATGGTATTTTCTTTTGTTGTAGTTGCTGCGCAATGCCCAGCAAGTATCATTACTTCTATAAATACGACCAATTCTA
>JAHDHZ010000023.1 GCA_020631045.1 Flavobacteriales bacterium
TCAACATCATCAGCCAAAGACTTCGTCTTTACGCTTCTTTGTTTGCACAAATTTGCTTGAAAGCGTTGCTTTCAGACAAATTTGTGCAAACAAAGAAGCCCCAAAACTCATCGTTTTGAGGCTTCTGATGCTCTGTGGAGTCGGAGGGGTTCGAACCCTCGTCCAAACTTAGCGTGCAAATGGCTTCTACATGCTTAGTCTATATTAAAGTTTCGAAATCTACCAGGCTATAAACGGCCAAGTAAATATCTAGCTTGATTAAATTTAACAACACATCGCACAAACTGAGCTGTATTGCGATTTTGTTATCTATGATACTCTATAAGATGTACCAACAAAAAATGTACATCAAGAGCACTTGTTCGGGCTACTGTACTTCACCTCGAATTAAGCTTAGTAAACTTGGTTTATTAAGCTGCAAGAGCATAGTTAGTTTCGCCATTTAAAGGCTTGCATATTCAGATTAACGAGCAAACATACAACGCTCGACATGCTTACACACCTACATCGATCTAAGATGTCAAATCCAAGTCGACCCCATAAATAAAAGAACTTTAAGCAAAGTTAGAGAAAAAAAGCGGTACAATCTTTGTACTTTTGCAGGTATGTCTTCAAGAGGCTTGATACTTATTTTAGGGCTACTTATTCTTGCCTTTTGCTCTAGTGCTCAAAGCGTTCAGCTTTTAGACATCTCTAATCAAAAACCCATAGTAGGGGCAACTGCCTCTAATCAAACAACAGGTAGCACCTCTGATGTGAATGGCAATCTTAGTTTAAAAGCCTTTGCCCTTGAAGATACCATTGAAATTGGACATGTAGGATACAAAACATTATCAGGCACAAAAAAAAGATGGCTCGCTCAGCATTATGTATACCTTGAGCCTTTGGCTTTAAACTTGAAAACAGTGACTATCTCTAGTTCAAAATTTGAGCAAGAACTACAAGAGGTAGCGCAAAACATTCATATAATTGACAGCAAAACTCTTGACTTTCAGAGCAATCAAACTGCTGCAGATGCTCTAGAACAAAGCGGAAAAGTCTTGGTTCAAAAATCTCAAGGGGGTGGTGGCAGCCCCATCATAAGAGGCTTTGAAGCCAACAAAGTGCTTATTGTAATTGATGGAGTGCGCATGAATAATGCCATTTATCGCGGCGGACACCTACAAAATGTCATCACCCTTGATAATGCCATACTAGATCGAAGCGAAGTATTGTTCGGGCCAGGGTCAATTATTTATGGTTCAGATGCTTTAGGTGGAGTGATGCATTTTGTCACTAAAGATCCTTTACTAAGTCGCGACTCAAGTATCCGCATTCAAAACAACAGTTATATTCGATACAGCACTGTAAATAAAGAAAATAGTATACACAGTGACATTGGCATTTCAAACCAAAAATTTGGGTCACTAAGCTCTTTCACCCTCTCTTCTTTTGGTGATTTAAGAAAAGGAGCACGTTTGATGAAAAACTACTCTGATTGGGGAGCAAGAACCTTCTTTGTATTAAACCAAAATGGTGTTGATACGATTGTTCAAAATAAAGACATCAACCTTCAAAAATTCTCAGGATACACCCAGTATGATATGCTTCAAAAATTTATATTCAAACCCAATGAAGATCAAAAACACAAATTAAACTTTCAATACTCAACCAGCACCAACATACCAAGGTATGACCGTTTAGCACAACTCAATAATGATTCTACACCCAAGTTTGCTCACTGGTATTATGGGCCACAAAAACGTTTTTTTTCGGCGTATTCTTTTGAAACACAAAAAAGCAGTACACTGTATGACCAACTTATGCTTACCACTGCTTATCAACACATTGAAGAGAGCAGGTATAACCGAAGATTTCAAAATACTTTATTGGGCGCAAGAATTGAACGACTAAACATTGTAAGTTTAAATCTTGATGCGCAAAAATCGAGTGATTTCGCCCTTTTTCAATACGGCATTGAAGCCTTGCATAACCATGTAAATTCTTCTGCTTTCACTCAAGATATTATAACTGGTCAAAAAGGCGTATTAGATACCAGATACCCAGACGATGGGTCAGATTACAATAGTCTAGCAGCATACACTACTCTATCAAAAGAATTGTCTTCTACTTTTATGCTCAAGACTGGCATAAGGTACAGCACAGTAAAAATTGATGCTCAAATCAAAGACACCACTTTTTTTGCTTTTTTAGACCGATCAATTGCCCAGCAAAACAACGCCCTAAACGGCAACTTCGCTTTGATTGGCAATCAAAATAATTACAAATTCTCTTTCATTGCCTCTAGCGGATTTAGAGCTCCGAACGTTGATGATTTGGGTAAAATATTTGAATCTGTTCAAGGCACTGTTGTTGTACCCAACACAAACATTGAACCTGAATACACCTATAACTTAGAATTCAACCTCAATAAAATGCGTAATAAAGGACTCTTAGGGTTTCAAACCTCTTTGTTCTATACCTGGTATCGAAATGCATTAACAACTGTTGATGGCAGTTTAAATGGCAATGACTCTATCTTCTATGATGGAGTGCAATCAAAAATTGTGATGCTAGACAATGCACAAAATGCTTTTATTTACGGCGCAAATGCATCCATTGAAATTGCATTGACGCACAATACTATCTTAAGTTCTACCCTAAACTACACCTATGGCAGAATTGTTGAAGACACACTTCGTCCTTTAGATCATATTCCTCCTCTGTTTGGAAAAACATCCATCACCCACAAACGCAAAGCACTCACTCTAGAAGTTTTTGCCATGTATAATGGTTTTAAACGTACAAAAGATTACAACTTATTAGGCGAAGACAACTTCAGTAAGGCCACACCTGATGGCACTCCCGCTTGGATGACCTTAAATTTGAGAAGCCAGTATCAAATTAACGATCAATTTTCTGTGCAGCTGAATGTGTTGAATCTACTTGATCAAAGCTACCGGGTATTTGCCTCTGGTATTCATGCTCCAGGAAGAAACATTTCGATTACTCTAAGAGCTCAATTTTAATCAAGTTGAGTGCTTCAGTACATATGACCAATCATACTCTTGATCTTGAGCATTATACGCTAAACATCACCAGCTTTGATTCGTCTAACATAAAGGCGCAATGCCACGCACTTGTCTTAATACATGGAGCCATTGAAAATGCCAAAATCTTTTACTCTAAATCTCAAAAAGGATTGGCGCCTTTTTTAGCCTCAAAAGGGTTTCACGTATTTGTGCTAGACATGAGAGGCAAAGGCAAGAGCAAACCAAAAATATCTAAGCACAGCACTTTTGGCACACTTGATCAAGTACAGCACGATTTTACAGCTCTTTATAGCTTTGTAAAAACCCACACCAATCACAAACCTCAAGTTTGGCTTGCCCACTCATGGGGAGGCGTGTTGCTCTTACATTTTTGGGCTAGGTTTCACAAAACAATGCCCATTGAGAAAATGGTGTTTTTTGGCTCTAAACGCAGAATTTCAGTCAAAAGCATAAAAAAATGGTTGATGATCAACTTTTTCTGGAGATACTTGGGCACTTTACTTGCCAAAATTTATGGTTATTATCCATCCAAAACCTATAAACTTGGTTCAGAGAATGAATCAACTGAAAGCTTTCTAGAAATGGATAGAATGGTCTTAAAAAAGGCATGGGTAGATGTTGATGGATTTGATTATCATAAGTATTTCAAAGCCCATCCAATTGACATTCCTATTTTTTCAATGACTGGACAAAACGATGATGTACTTGGTCATGCCCATGATTGTAAAGCCCTGTTAAAAGAAGCTGGCGCAACAAAATCCCTATTTAAAGTGATCGGTAAACAAACGGGTTACAAGGTCAATTATGATCATATCAATTTATTGACACATCCAAAAGCAAAAGAAGAACACTTTTTAGAAGTAATTGATTTTATTCAATCATAAGACCAGCAATAAGAATATCATCTACTTGTTCTAAATCGCCTTTCCAAGCTTGAAACTCACTCTCAAGCAGCTTTTTTTGAACAGATGCGTCTTGCACTGATATCTTTTGCAAGAACTCTTTAAACTTACGGTATTTGTATTTTTTACCTTTCTCTCCTCCGAACTGATCAGGAAATCCATCCGAAAAAATATATACCTTATCTCCGCTTTGCAATTTTACGGTATGATTGGTGAATTTTTCTTCTTTATTGCCGTAATGAATGCCCACCGGAAATTTATTGGGTTTAATCTCATTGAGCGCTCCATCCCTAAAGTAATACAATGGGTTAAATGCTCCTGCATACTGCAATTCTTTTTTCTCAAAATCAATGGCACAGATCGCAGCATCCATACCATCTTTAATGGTTTGCTCTTCAAGACCGTGTTGAGAAAAGGTATTTCTCACCTCTGTATTCAAAGCATCTAATACTGCCGCTGGAGTGAGTTCATCAACCATCTTCACAGCTTTTGTCAATCCATTATACCCAATAATAGTCATGAAAGCCCCCGGAACACCATGCCCAGTGCAATCAATCGCTCCGTAAAAGACCTTAGATTTCTCTTTAAACACCCAATAAAAATCTCCACTCACAATGTCTTTGGGCTTAAAGTAAAAAAAGGCATTGGGCAAGACTTTGCTGACATAACTATCGGTAGGCAAAATTGCATCTTGAATGCGTTTTGCATAGACAATACTATCTGTAGTGTGTTTCAAAAGCACTTCGATTTCTTCTTTTTGCTCTTCAATGGTTGCAGTTCTATCTTTTACTTTTTGCTCTAAGTCAGAAGTCAATTCAAATAAATCTTTACGCATCGTTAGAAGGGATTGACCCAATAAGTCTTGATCACTTAAAGGGGTGAATTCTGCCTTAAAATTGCCTACCCCGACTTCAGTAGCGAAGTCTTTTGTTCTATTGAGACCTTTAGAAAGATTATCAAGAGCTTCAGTCATTTCGTTAAGCTCTTTAAAATTAGTCTCAACCTTATTTTTAGGCATAATTCCTTTACCTAAAAGCGTAAGTTGATTCTTTACTTTTTGTACTGGATTTGTAATGGTTCTAATCGTAAAAACTGCAATTAAAATACCAAAAATCAAAAGTCCCCAACCAGCGTTTAAAACAAGTTTAAACTGGTTAAATGAACTTGAAATCTCATCTTGATTTTCAATTCTGTGTTTGTCATGAAGGTCAATTAACCGATCTAAATCGGTAGAAATTTCAGCCTTTTTGGGTGGAATCACATCATCGACAATACTTCTAGGAGTTGTTCCGCCAGAACTAATTTCATCTGCTAAACCTTCAAAAGCATCAAAGCCTTCTAAAAGTAATTCAGTATTTTCAACTCTATAAAACTCATAATCTTTGATGTCTTTTAACTGAGTCATAATAATTTCATACTGACTAAATAAATCTTCAATCTTAACAAAAATGTTGTCAATATCAGAATACTCTTTTTTGTTCCATTGATTTGAATAATCAATTAAACTCGATTTAATATTTGGGTAGTCTTCGTTGATTATTTTTTGAAGCTCTTGTTTGCGTTCATGTCGAACATCAACTTCATTTTCAACCCAGAAAATTGCTAACGGTAAAGATCTATCAACCGTTTCTCTCAGTTCGACAAGAGCATTGAGCGAAGGCAGCCTCAAATGATTTAGTTGCCAAATCTGAGCTTCGCTTTTATTGAGTGAGTTTAGTGTTCTTAAATTTAAGAATGCTAAGAAAGCAATGAGAATACCAAAGCCCAATCCAATGATGAGTCCTATTGAAAATTTACGTTTCAAAGTATTCTTTCTTCTGAGTTTATTTACCTTCTAACTGTTTGACTTTTTCATTAAATGACTCAGATTTTTCTATATCATTTAAACTGTAGTAAATCCCTGAAAGCCCTATGATCGGCTCTTTTCTATTGGGCTTTAACTCATATGCTCTTTGCATGTAAGGTAGTGCTTTCTGAAATAAAGCTACACTCTCGTCTTGAATTAATCCTACCGCGACAATATCTAAATCGTATTCAGCAACTTTAATCTTATCTACAGCCTCGTTGTAATAATGAATCCCTAAGTTATAGTTTGCACTCCAATTCATTGAATCTACTTTTAAAATAGATTGATAGGTTTCAATAACCTCTTCAAAAAATTTGTTGCCTTTGGTGTTTTCTCGGTGCTGCTCATAAAGCTCTGAGTAGACCTGTCCTAAAACAAGTTTGTATTGCAATTCAATTGAATTTAGTTGGCTTGAAAGCTCATATTTTTCACACAAGGTTTTGTATTGATTAAAAAGCGTTCTTGAAGTTTGATAATTTTCTTTATTTAAGGTTTTAGCAGCATCATTGTATATTGTTTTTGATAAATAATCTAAACTCTTCATAACAGAAGCTTTCAATTTCTCATCTTCATTTTTTTCTAAAAATCTTTGATAATAATCAATTGATTGGGTTCTGTAATCTGAATTTACATCGCTTGAATTTAAATTGTAGAGCTCTTTTAAAATAATGCCTTTATAATACAAGGTTGAAGGGTTTTTAACCGTTTGCTCATGCTGCTCGGCTAAATTGATGTATTTCAAAGCCGATTCAAAGTCTTGCTGTTGGTATGCATTAATGGCATTTCTGATATTTTCATTTTGAGCAAAGAAATTATTGCTCAACAGAACAACTAAAAAACAAATTACAATATGATCAATATGAGCTTTCATATAACTATGGCCAATTTCAAAAGATTTCCGCTTACTGTAAGATTGTGTGATGAAATATTACCTTTATTTAATTCAAACTTTTGCTTTTGGTTCACTACTACAAAGTTGATTCCTGATCGAGTGCCAACACCGGGCTTTTCAGTAACCAACAAGGTGCTTGAAGCCTTAATTTTACTTGAGCATTCAGAAACTTTAGAAGTCATGGCAGTTGGCAAAAGCAGCATATGGCATTTTTGAACTTCACTGGCAGAACTGTACTTAACTATTTTAATAGATTGATTAAATACTTTTTTGACTTTTGCCATGGCTTGTAGGTTTTGATATACTGGTGTTTCTCCTACTACTCCAATAACAAAGTCACCTGTTTTGTAACTCGAAGGCCATTCTATATACTTGGCAAAATTATACATGTAAAGGGCTTTGATCTTAGCATTTACATCGTACTTAGGGGCGACTGAAGTATTCAACACCAAATAAATAATGATGTAAAAAAATCTCGCTACTCTATGTTGAAATACCCTTTGCATAAGCGCTAGCTTCTCAAATATATAATTTTATTTTTTATAGACACTCATCTTTAAAAGCCTGATTTCTTTATCATTTAAGTATCGAAATTTACCTCTCAAAATATTCTTTTTTGTAAGCTCACCATAAGCGACTCTATCTAACTTAAGAAGGTTGTATCCTAACTTTTCTAACATAAGTTTTATGGCCTTATTACTCGAATGATGAACTTCTATACCCAATTCACTTTTTGCCTTACCTTGAAGAAAAGAAACTTCATCAACCCTATAATGAACTCCTGCAATCATCATGCCATCTGTGAGTTTTTCAAAATCAGCTTTTCTAAAATTTTTATCTAGATGCACATAATAAATCTTTTTGATGGCATATTTAGTACTGGTAATCTTAGTGGTGAACTCTCCATCGTTGGTCAATAAAATCAAACCCGTCGTATTGCGCTCTAAACGGCCAACAGGATAAACTCTTTGTTTGGTTTGACCTGCGACCAATTGCATAACCGTCTTTCTGTTTTTGGGATCTTTAGAAGTGGTTAAATAATCTTTGGGCTTATTTAGTAAAATGTACACTAGTTTTTCTGTTTTGAGCCTCTGATCTCCTACCGAAACATGATCTGAAGGCATCACTCTTGTTCCAAGTTTGGTAACTACTTTACCATTTACTTTAACCGCTCCAGTTTCTATAAGTGTATCAGCTTCTCTTCTTGAGCAAATTCCTGCATTTGAAATGTATTTATTTAGACGAACAGATCCATCATTTTCTTTTTTAGGCTTTGCCTGCTTTGGAGCCCACTTCTTTTTAGCACCAAAAGCGGTTTTTTGCTTGCCATCATTTTTTTTATACTTCTTATGCATGTGTTTTTTGTTCTAAATAATCAACGTATAATTTCACGCCTTTTTCTATTGAGGTAAAGGGCTTTGTATATCCAACAGACTTTAATTTATGCATGTCAGCCTGCGTAAAATATTGATACTTATCTCTTATATCTTTAGGGATATCAATATAATTTATATACTGTTTTACATTTAAAGCTGCAAAAATACTATAAGCTAAATCATTAAAAGTTCTTGCCTGACCAGAACCCAAATTGTATATATCTGAGTGCTTTCTTAAATGCATTAGAAACATACATACCTGACAAAGATCTTTAACGTAGATGAAATCTCTTTTTTGCTCGCCATCTAAGTAATTTTCTTTGTGCGATCTAAAAAGATTTAATTGTCCAGTTTTTTTTATTTGATGATATCCATGGTATACCACTGATGCCATTCTTGACTTGTGCTCTTCTCCGGGGCCATACACATTGAAAAATTTTAATCCTGCCCAAAAAAATGGCTTTTTATCTTGAGTTAAAATCCACCTGTCAAATTCATTTTTAGAAACTCCATATGGATTCAAAGGCTGTAGTAATTCAGATAAAGAATGATCGTCTTTATAACCCAAAGATCCATCTCCATAAGTAGCCGCAGAAGATGCGTAAATGATAGGAACTGCAAAAGAAGTGCACAATTCAAAAAGCTGTTTACTATACTCTAGGTTTAACCTCTTGAGCACTGAATAATCAAACTCAGCTGTGTCAGTTCTAGCGCCCAAATGAAAGATGAACTGTACAAATCTATGATGTGCTTTTAACCAAGAAAAAAACTCATCTCTGTGTATTTTTTGAGCATTTAACTCTTTAAGATCATGCTTTTTGTTATCAGAAAAATCATCAACCAACACCAAGTCTAAATACCCATTTTCATGAAGCATTCTTGAGAGATTCGAACCAATAAATCCGGCTGCTCCGGTAACTACGATCATAAGAACAAATATAGAATTTAAACCACTTCTAAATGATACTATCACTATATTTGTTGAGCAATAAAAAAATTATGATCTACTTAACCAGAAGAGAGCGCTTTAACGCAGCTCATAAATTGCACAACCCAGATTGGGACGATCAAAAAAATCATGAAGTATTTGGCAAATGCTCAAATCCGAATTGGCATGGACACAACTACATCATGTATGTTACTGTAAAGGGAGAGGTGAATCCCGAAACAGGTTGGGTAATTGATTTAAAAGACTTGAGTAAAATCTTAAAAGAGCATGTTATTGAACAGCTTGATCATAAAAACATCAATGTTGATGTTGAATTCATGAAAGGCAAGTGGGCTTCAACAGAAGTATTGTGCATTGAAATCTGGAAGGTCATTGAGCCTAAAATCAAAGCTTTAGGAGCTGATTTACACTGCATAAAATTAGAAGAGACTGAAAATAATTATGTAGAATACTATGGCTAATTACAAAAAAGAAGAATTCTACAACTCAAAAACAACCAAGTCAATTGCTGAGCATTTCAAACAAATCATCGGTTTAATTGGTGAAGACTCAAAAAGAGAAGGGCTTTTAAAAACTCCAGAGCGCGCCTCAAAAGCCATGCAGTTTTTAACTCAGGGGTATGATCAAAATCCAGAAGAAATCTTAAAATCTGCCATGTTTAAAGAAGACTATAGTCAAATGGTATTGGTTAAAGACATTGAGGTGTATTCTTTGTGTGAGCATCATATTTTACCTTTTTTTGGAAAGGCCCATATTGCCTATATTCCAAATGGGCACATTGTCGGGTTGAGTAAACTCCCTAGATTGGTCGATTGCTTTTCTAGAAGACTACAAGTTCAAGAACGCTTAACTGATCAAATTACAGATGCGATAAATGACACACTCAAACCACTAGGTGTTGCTGTTGTAATTGAGGCTAAGCATATGTGCATGCAAATGAGAGGTGTACAAAAACAAAACTCAGTTACCACAACTTCTGCTTTCAAAGGAGAGTTTTTAAAAGACACCACACGAAAAGAATTTATTAGGTTAATTGGCGCAAAACTTCATTAATGAGTAAAACAGCATATGTATTTGTGGGCCAAGGAGCTCAAAAAACAGGAATGGGCCTTGAGCTTTACCAAAATTTTGAGCAAGCCAAAGCTATTTTTCACCAAGCTGATGAAATTCTAGGTTTTGAGCTTTCTAAAATCATGTTCAAAGGCACTGATGAACAACTCAAACAAACAAAAGTGACTCAACCTGCTATCTTTACATATTGTGTTGCAAAAATGCTCTGTCTATCAAAAACAAATCCGAGTGCTGTAGCTGGTCATTCTTTAGGTGAATTCACTGCTCTTGTGGCCTGTAAGGCTATTGAGTTTGAAGATGCTTTAAAGCTCGTACAAGCAAGGGCTCTAGCCATGCAAAAAGCCTGTGAAGAAAACCCTTCAACCATGGCGGCTATACTAGGGCTTGAAGATGGTATTATTGAGCAAACATGCAAGAACATAGATCAAATTGTTGTTGCAGCCAATTATAACTGTAATGGCCAAGTTGTGATCTCAGGCACGCACAAGGGTATTGATCAAGCTTGTGAAGAATTATTGTCAAAGGGTGCTAAAAGAGCTTTGAAGCTGAATGTCTCTGGAGCATTTCATTCCCCTTTAATGCTAGGTGCAAAACAAAGTTTAGAAGCGCAAATCAAGCAAACTGTTTTTAAAGATCCGATCTGTGAGATCTATCAAAATGTTGATGCAAAAGCAAATTCTAATGCAAAGAGTATCCAGAAAAACTTAATTGATCAATTAACCAGCGCAGTTAAATGGAAGCAGAGCATTGAAAATATGATAGCTCAAGACATCACAAATTTCACAGAAATTGGTCCTTCTAAAGTACTTTCTGGAATGATCAAAAAAATTGATCGGCAGGTTACTACTACTCAACTAGAAATTCATTAAAGGGTTTTGTTTAAAATCTGAGGCTGCTGAACCAATTCTTGAAAAAGAGGCAATTTTCTCACATAATTTGTGAGCTCTACATGATTTAAGTGATGGCAATCTGATCCCACAAAGTCATACATTTTTTGTTCTACCATGTACTCAGCAGCTTTTTTAACGCCTGGGCCATAATGCTCGGTCAAAGAATTTGTATTAAGCTGAAAGAGCACTCCTTTATCTTTTAAGGCGTGAAAGTGATCATAGTTGACATGCCAATAAGGATAGCGTTCGACATGCGCCAAAACAGGCCTGTAGCCCTTCACCTGCATTTCAAAAATAGCTTTGTGCAATAATTTAGGTTCATTGATAAACGAGAGTTCAAACAACACCATATTCTCTGAAAAAGTAAGAATGTCATCTTTTTCTAATAAACTCATAAAATGTTCATCTAAATAGTATTCAGATGCTGCTTCAACTTCAATATCAATAGACTGTTTTTTAAGCTCGCTTTTCAATGTTTTTAGTCCATCTAAAATAATCTTAGAACTATTCTTATAATAGTCATACATGATGTGCGGAGTGGTAATGATTTTTTGATATCCCATTGCTTTTAACTCAGAGATCAACTCAATAGATTGCTGCATGTTTTGAGCCCCATCATCAATACCTGGAATCAGATGAGAATGCACATCAGCAAATAACACCTGCATGTCTACGGGAGCTAAAAGTCTTGGCTTTTTTTGAAAAAAACGTCTAAATAGTTGCACGGCTACGAAGATGTGACTTTTTTAAAAAAAGAAAAAGCCACATTGCCATATTGTTTTTGATTTTGAAAAAAATCAAACTGTTCAAATGATCTTTTTGAGCTATGTTCAAGAATAAACAAGTTAGAAGCACTCTTTAAAAGATGAGTGCACACATTGTCAATCAACTGATCGTAAGAAGCAAAATCATATGGTGGATCAGCAAAAACTAAATCAAAATCTAAAGGCTTAGATGTATATTTTAAAGCATCTTGACAGACTACAGAAAGCCCATCAAAATTTAATTGCTCTTGAGCTGTATGCTTAATAAACTTTAAGCTTTTAAAATGCTGATCAACACAAGTTACTCTACTTACACCTCTTGATATAAACTCATAAGAAATATTACCTGTTCCTGAAAATAAATCAAGTATTGAAAGCCCATGAAAATCTATTTGATGCATCAATACATTAAACAAGCCCTCTTTAGCAAAATCTGTAGTAGGTCGTGCTGGTAAGTTTTTTGGCGCAACAATGCGTTTAGATTTATATGTTCCTGAGATAATTCTCAATTTAATTACTCATTTGCATATGAAAAAACTGATTGAATTCTTGCACTCTGACTCTTTTAAAATAATGCTTTAAATCAGCATGTTCTTCTTTAAAATCAGACAAATAATTCAACAACAAGCATTCTAGAGTTGATCGATCTACTTGTAATTGTTTCTGCACTGCTAAAACATAATACACCACATCTTGCGGAGATTTGTAATCAAAAGAATTAACCAGTTCTATCAGGCCATTCTTTTTTTGAAATATTTGAACGACAGAAGGCGTTTTCAATACAATTAAACCCTGTGAAGATTTTTGAGCCAACAAATATTCAATAATCAATGCAGCAGCACTTTTTTTATACGCTACTGGTAAAGTATCAATAGTTTCATAAAATTGTTGATGAAAATTAGTCAACAAAACTGATTTTAAGCTGGGTAATTCTTCTGAAATAATTTCTAGAGCATCAGAGCCGAAAGTAGTTTGCCAGACTTCTTGTAAAGAATACTGATCTAACAGTAACTTAGGGGCTAAAACAAAATAATTAGGCACATAACAAAGGGCAGATTTTGAACTAGTTGATACTTTTTGTTTTAAAAAAGCTTGTTGAGATGATAAATCTGCATGAACCTCACGCTCAAAACTCTCTCCCTTAAGCTTGCCTTCGGCAGTTTGCCCTAAAAAATGTGTGTTGTGAGAAGAAACAACAAGCTGCATGTTGCTGTGTTATTCCCAGTTTCCGTTCAAACCAGGATCTTGCGTTGAACCAAATTTCAAATCTTTGAAAGAAGCATAAAAATTCTTACTCCACTCAGGAAACACCTCTTCATTAGGCGCTACAACCTCTAGAGTTTTTACTTTTAAATTATTTTTTTCAACCTCTCCAGCAGTCATTCTAAATTTCTTTTGGTCTGTTGTAGGAATATACTCTAATGAATCTACCGAAACACTATGGTCTCTTGTGCTCATGTATTTATCATTAAAAATACTCGACTTAGCAGAAATCATTTTCACTTCTTTTTTATAGTATCCCCCATCGATGGCTTCTTGCTCAGTCATTCCATCAGGAATATTTCCTACAGCTTTCATTACAGGCACCTGCCCCTGAGCAATAAATGCATTCAAAGAATCAAATGAAACAGCATACTTTCTATTCACACTTTTGTAAGCCTTTTGAGCTTCTCTAATGTCTTTTAGTCTTTGGGTAATTTTTAAAAAACGTTCTTTTTTCACCTTCTCAAAAGCCAAAGGCTCTTGAATTGAGTTGTAATCTAAAAAAGAGAACAACCCCGCAGCCAAAGCAGCAAAAACGGTAATGGCAATTTTACTTGATTTTGTCAAACTCGTATTTTGAGCTAAAAGCACGATGATTCCTGCCAACAGAACCATAAATCCACCCAGCTTAAACAACATATTTTGATCATACATAAAGGCATAACCAAGAAGAATTAAAGCAATTAAAATCAATGAAATGGGAAAAAGAGCTCTTTGCATATCTGGGAAATTTTTAATCAAAAGTAATACTTTTTTCGTAATACTAACCCATCATATTTTACTAGGTTTGTGCACATGTCAAAGCATATCGTCATTATAGGAAACGGAATCGCTGGTGTGAGTGCGGCCAGAGAAATCAGAAAACACTCTGATTTTAAGATTACCATCATCTCTGAAGAAACCAAATACTTTTTTTCAAGAACAGCCTTGATGTACATCTATATGGGGCATATGCGCTTTAAAGACACTCAACCCTATGAACCCTCTTTTTGGATTAAAAATAAAATAGAACTTATTCAAGACCGCGCTTTGAGTATTGATTTTTCAAAGAAAAACATCGCTCTTAAAAACAATTCAAGCGTTACTTACGACAGTTTGATTTTAGCTACCGGTTCAAAACCTAACAAATTTGGCTGGAAAGGCCAAGACCTCAAAGGTGTGCAAGGCTTATATAGTTATCAAGATCTTAAATTACTTGAAGAAAACACTAAAAAAGGCATCAACAGAGCTGTCATAGTCGGTGGAGGACTCATCGGCATAGAGCTTGCCGAAATGTTACACTCCAGAAATTACCCTGTTACATTTTTAGTTAGAGAACAAAACTTTTGGGGCAATGTGCTTCCCAAAGAACAATCTGAAGTCATTGTCAAACACATGATAGACGATTACCATATTGATTTGAAATGCTCTACTGAACTTGACGAGATTCAAGCAAATGATCACCAAAGAGTCACATCCATCACGACTAAATCGGGCACAAAAATCGACTGTGAATTGGTAGGACTGACTGCTGGAGTTTCTCCGAACATTGATTTTTTACGATCGACTAATTTAAAGGTCAACAGAGGCATTCTGGTTGATGAATATTTGCAAACCAATATTGAAGATGTTTATGCCATAGGCGATTGTGCAGAGTTTGTAAAGCATCCAAAAACTGACAGGCGCAACATTGAGCAAGTTTGGTACACTGGCAAAATGATGGGGCTGACTGTAGGCAAAACCATCAGTGGTCAAAAAACTTCCTATCAACCAGGACATTGGTTCAATTCAGCCAAATTTTTTGACATTGAATACCAAACCTATGGATGGGTATTTGCTCAGCTACAAGCCCATCAAGAAAAATTTTTCTGGAAGCACCCTGAGAAAAACATCAACATCTACATGGTTTTTGATAAAGCTTCCCGAAAATTTATTGGCATCAACACCTTTGGTTTAAGACTCAGACACGAGCTTTTTGACAGATGGCTTACAGAAAAGCGAACCATAGATTACATTCTTGAGCATTTGAAAAGCGCCAACTTTGATCCTGAATTCTATGCTACCCAAGAAGCTTCAATCATCAATGCATTCAACAAACAGTTTAACACCAATCTCTCTGTGAAAGCCAAAAGCTGGAAATCAATTTTAAATTTCTAATCTCATGCACTTCATTCAAAAAATCGGAATATTCGTCTTTCTCATTGCCCTTGGCATTTTTACGGCCAGCTCTTTTTTGGGTAATTTCTATTTTGAACAAGGCCAGCTTAAAAGTCAAATCAATGCAAAGGTTTATGAAAATATTGGTCCAGAGCTCGAAAAAGCTATAGAAAATCAATTGTTTTCAGGTACAGCAACGGCCATTCAAACCATCAGTTCAATATACAATAAGGCCAATGCCAAATTCATCGAAAACCAAGAGTGGGATAAAAAAATGCATCAAAGTGCCAATGAATTTGCCTTTGGTTTGCTACAAAAAAATGCTGTTGGTGTATTTGTCACAAACCCTTGGTTAATGTTTTTACTCACCTTTGGGCTAGGCATTTTAGGAGCACTACTCTACATCGTGCCTACCGTTTATACCTTGGGGCCTGCAGGCATTAAAAACAATGGCCTTTTTCAATCTTCAGCTACCTATAGAGGATTTATTGGCTATACTGCTTTCATCTATTTAGTAGGATTTTATATCGTGCTATACTTTGCCCCTGCATATCTAACCAATCAGATTAAAATTGTTGATCCTATCAGTAAATCTTTGAGTGGCAACGATGCTGGTCAGTGGTTTTTATATGGCTTTCTATACTGTGTTGTAATGAGTGTGATGGCTATTAAGATGTACATCAAGTACCGCCACAACATGTACCAAATTATAAGAACTACTAGTGTGTTATTTTTTCAAATTGCTTTTGCGTTTTTGATTCCTGAAATTTTGATGCGCTTAAACATGCCGTATTACGACTTTAAAAACGCTTGGCCCTTAGATTATGATTTCTTTTTTGATTGGAACATCAACAGTTTGATGGCTTCTGGAAAAATGGGCATTTTCATGTTGTTTTGGGGCATATTAATGGTGGTGGTCATTGTGCCTGTAATGGTCTATTTTTTTGGCAAGCGTTGGTATTGTTCTTGGGTGTGTGGATGTGGAGGCTTAGCTGAGACCTTGGGTGACCCTTACCGTCATTTGTCTAACAAGAGCCTCAATGCTTGGAAGATTGAGCGCTATTTGATTCATGGCGTATTGGTCTTTGCTTTTATTATGACGGGCTTTACGCTGTATTCATTTTTTACCAGCAAATCTTCCATTTTAGGCATTCAGACTTATTCATTACAATCTACTTATGGATTTTTGGTTGGATCTATTTTTTCAGGGGTCATTGGCACAGGGTTTTATCCTGTTTGGGGCAATCGCGTTTGGTGTCGGTTCGGGTGCCCTCTGGCCGCTTACATGGGACTGGTTCAACGCTTTAAATCGCGTTTTAGAATTACCACTAACGGTGGTCAATGCATTTCTTGTGGAAATTGCTCAACCTATTGTGAGCAAGGCATTGATGTGAGAGCTTATGCCCAGAAGGGGCAGAATATTGTGAGAAGTTCGTGCGTGGGTTGTGGCGTATGTGCAGCGGTTTGTCCAAGAGGCGTTCTAAAACTTGAAAATGGTCCTGAGCAAGATCGCATTAATGATGATCCCATTATGATTGGATCAGGCAAAGCAGAGCTTAGGGCTTGACAGATATTGTTTAAGCTGCTAACTTTGCAGAGCAATGAAAAGATTGTTGTGCATAGTTTCTCTTTTTTTACTCTTGCCTTCTTTCACTGAAGATCCGGGTTTGTGTGAGGCAAAACGCGTTGCTAAATATTATCAGAACAATGTGATTGGTTCTGAAGGATTTGAAAAATGTGGCGTGAAAGTATTGAAGTGGAAATACTATTATGAAGATGGCACTTTAAAATCTGAAGGCACTTATGACAACGGCAAAAGAGATGGTGCGTGGAAGCTCTATCATCCCAATGCGAAACTCAAAAAAGAGGGCAGCTACAAGAATGATTTGAAGTATGGTTTATGGAAACGCTACAACCGCAAAGAAGAATTGGTTGAACAAGGTAGTTTCAAGCATGACATCAAAGTTGATGCCTGGAAAACGTACTACAATGCTGATCGTCTGGCGAGCGAAGGCAGTTATGATAAAAAAGGGTTGAAAATTGGCTTTTGGAAGTTTTATTTTGAGAACGGCAAGCTCAAAGCTGAAGGAAATTACGAGAAAGGCAAGCGCTCAGGTAAATGGACACGCTACTATAAAAATGGCTTCAAATGTGAAGAAGGAGCATTTGTCAATGGATTAAAACTTGAAGTTTGGAAAGAATTCGACAAAAGAGGGGTTTTAAAACGTGAATTGTCTTACAACAAAAAAGGCATTGCTACGGGCTATTGCAGAGAATTTCATCCGAACGGAAAACTCAGGGCTGACGGCAAACTCAAAGGAGGCAAAAAAGTAGGCACCTGGAAAGTCTACGACGTCTTAGGACAAGCTAGAAAAGTTGCCAACTTTTAAAAATCTATTTAAACTACTGTAACAAAACCTTGTTTTTTACGTCTAAAGAAGCTAAACACACAAGTTTCTTTAAACAATGAAAAACATATTCTTTACCGTCTTACTAGCTTTTACTACAGTTTTCTCAACACACAAGACTTATGCTCAAGCAGGTAATTTCACCTTTGTAGATGTCAATGGCAACTCTCATGACCTCTACGCTTACCTCTCTCAAGGTAAACTTGTCTTTATAGAAGCCTGGAGCACTACTTGTGGTATTTGTATGTATAACATTCAACATGTAGAACAGTTGTACCAAGATTACAATCAAAACAACGGTGATGTGGTAGTCTTGAGTTTAGAGATCAATGCACATGACGACCAAGACATTATTGATGTTTTGGGCGGAAACAATTCTTACGGAAACATAGGCAACTACCCAGGAATTGGCGGAGAAAACAATACTTACCCTCCTTTTACTGGTGGATTTAGTGTGAACTATTATCACAGTCAAAATTTATCAGCTCATTCAGGAGGCAGTGGTTTGAGTAAAACCTACATCATCAAACCAGGCCCTGGCAACGATGCCACTCAAAACGAAGTTGTTTACGGACATTCTGGCTTGTATTCTCCAGGAAATTTATACACAAATGTAAAACCAATTTTAGATTCTTTGATCAATGCACAAGGTGGTGGAGGCAGTTCAAATCCTCCTGCTGATTGTTCTACATTGATTGTCAATGCTGGTGCTGATGCTACCATTACACAAGGCCAAACAGCTAATTTAGGCGGTAGTCCTTCTGCATCTGGAGGATACGGCTCTTATAGTTATGCTTGGACGCCTTCTAACAGTTTAAACGCAGCAACTGTTTCAAATCCTATTGCTAGCCCTAGCGCTTCTCAATGTTACACCCTTCAAGTAACAGATGATTCTGCCTGTGTGCAAACAGCTCAGGTATGTATCACTGTAAACCCTGACTGTAGTACCATAAATGCTGATGCAGGTGCGAATCAAACGATTGTAGATGGCCAATCTACAAGTATTGGAGCAGCCCCGACTGGCAGTGGCGGTCAAACTCCCTACACCTATAACTGGTCAAATTCATCAAGCTTATCTAGTGCTACTGTTGCCAATCCTTTGGCGAGTCCCACTTCAAATCAATGTTATGCCCTTACCGTTACTGATGCCAATGGCTGTAGCGCAACTGACCAGGTATGTGTAAATGTGAGTGCCAACTGTAACAGCCTTCAACTCGATGCCGGAACAGGTTCTACTATCGATGAAGGATCAAGCGTTTCATTGGGAGGCTCTCCTACAGCTCAATCTGGGTACGCGCCCTACACGTTCCAATGGACTCCGAGCTCCACCCTCAACAATTCAAGCTCCTCCAACCCCGTAGCCACCCCCTCTAGCTCAACTTGTTACTTTGTTACAGTCACCGACAATCAAGGTTGTTCTGCAAGCGATTCTATATGCATTACAGTACAACCCAATGTAAATTGCAATGCTTTAACAGCTGATGCAGGACAAAATACCACCATCAATCAAGGACAATCTTATGTTATTGGAGGGGTACCCGCAGTAAATGGCGGAACAGCACCTTATGTTTACAGTTGGTCAAATGCCAGCAGCTTAAATGCCTCAAACATTGCTAATCCTAGTGCTACTCCTACTACAAATACTTGCTACACTTTACAAGTGACAGATGCCAATAACTGTAGTGCTACAGACCAAGTGTGCATTGATGTGAATGTTCCTGTAGATTGCTCAACACTATCAGCCAATGCTGGAAATGATGCTACAATTACTCAAGGAAATTCTATCAATTTAGGTGGTGTTCCTAGTGCAAGTGGCGGACTAGCTCCTTACAGCTATCTTTGGTCACCCGCCTCATCGATCACTAATAGTGCCAGCTTTGCAAACCCTAATGCTTCACCTGCGAGCAATACGTGCTACACCCTACAGGTAACCGATGCAAATGGATGTCAGAGTAGTGATACCATATGTATTACTGTAAATGCAGCTATTGACTGTAGCAGTTTAATGGTGAACGCTGGTCAAAATACCTCTATAGATTTAGGTGATACTGCAAGTCTTGGAGGAAATCCTAGCGCAAGTGGTGGATACGCTCCTTACACTTACAGTTGGAGTGGAGCAAGCATTGCCTCATCAAATTCAGCTGCAAGTGTTTTAGTAAATCCATCCAGCAACGCCTGTTATCAATTGAACGTTACTGATAACCAAGGATGTACTGGTTCTGACTCTGTGTGTGTCGACGTACAGACTGCTGCCCCTCCAAGTATGCTGACTGAACTTGATGGCCAATACTGTAACAGTACGGTAGGTGCAAATGACATCATACACTGTGTTGAAGTATCAAATGCCACAGCCTATCAATGGAGAGTTACCAATACTTCTAATAACCAGGTACATGAATATACAAGAGTTATTCCGCACACTGGTTTTGAGCTTGGGTGGATTCAAAACATTCAGCCTAATTTCAACTACAACATAGCTGTAAGAGCTGAAGTAAATGGCGTAATGGGCAATTACGGAAATGAATGTGCTGTGTATTTGGCTGACCTTTCTTCAAGTACGCACGTAAGTCTTGATCAGTTAAATACGATTAATGTCTACCCTAACCCTGCACGAGAAACACTCTATTTTGACCTAACCAATCAAAATATGAACATGCCATTCGCTGTGCTAAAAAATATTATCGGACAAACTGTTATGCAACAACAAGTTAACAATGGAATCAACGAAATACAACTCAATCAAGAGCTTGAATCTGGCATGTATGTTTTAGAAATTAGAGATCAAGGTCAGGTGCTGTTCTCTAAAAAAGTGATGATTCAATAAACCTTAATCAGATTATAAACAGCTTCTTATTCTTTGATGATTTTGAAGACTTGTTTTCTCTGAGCTGAATAAACCACAAGCGTATAGATCCCCTGACTAAGATTTGAACTATTTAATTGTTCTTGCTTACTACTTAAAGATTTGTCGACAACCAATGCCCCTGTGATGTCAAAGATTTGAGCATTGGTCAGATTTTCTTCAATACTTTTTAATTGTATAATCGATTTAGTTGGATTAGGAAAAACCTGAATTTGGCCTGTACTCAAACTTTGTTCAACACTGTTGGGATACGCAATAAAACAAGTGTATAGCTCCCAATTGGTAAGTTCACCTCCATCGCCTGAAGCCTGGTCATCTATGTACAGTTTCCAAGTACCAGAAAGGGGTTTGTTTGAGAATATATCTAAGGCATCTGAAGCAAAAACAGTTTGCCCATCATCAAAAGGACAAGCAATGTTCGCTAAAGCCAAATCAGAAAATGAAACATTGAAATTAAAACTACTCCCTCCGCAAATATCAGCAAACAAAGTAGCTTGTGTTTGGTCAGGATGTTCTAAATACAAATGTAAATCTGCCATAAATGTATGATTTCCTGTTACATTGCGCACCTCAATTTTTGAAATTGTTCCTGATTGACCAATTGGCAATTCAGATATGTTCATATTGGCAGGACCTGATGATATGAGTAGCGGCAAATCTGTAGCTGAATAACTCACACATAACTCATTGGCTGTAGTAAAACTGATCAGCTCTGAAAAATTAGATTGTGCACATTTGTTTTGTGACAACACACGTGCGTAATACTGTGTATTTGCCTGTAAACCAGCTAAACAATTTGAATCAGACACTAGAGTGTCTAAAAAGAGATTTGAAAACATCGAATCTAATGCAATTTGTAATCGATATTGCTCAGTAGTTTGAACAGCATTCCAAGTTAATTGAAGTGTGGTAAGTACATTTTCTTGTTGATTTGCAGGAAAAGTAAATGTTGTTGAAGGCAACTGATCTTCTAAGAGATAGACTGATAATACTTCTGTATAGGTTTCTGACGAATCACTAGCCTGAATTAAAATATCATTTTGCCCAAAATTCAGTGAACTTGTTTCTATGTTTAATTGTGTGCTCAAGCCAACCTGTAAGGTATCGTCTTGAAATGCATAAACAATAGAGGTGTCTTGAAGGCTTAAATAAACAGTGTCTGAAAAATTCACGCCAGCTGTAATGTCTATCACTAAAGTGCTGTCTTGACAAACTACGTTTAATGATGGGCTGAGTGAGAACAACAGGCAAGAGGTATTGAATTTTCCGTCTAAAACACTTAGTCCAAGTGAGAGTGGATCAAGCCAATCTTTTAAACGACTGGTTGAATCACCCTGACCTTCCCATGACTTGTGAAACCATCCATAAGCATCTGGATCATCGTTACCACAAGCAGCAGTACCTCCAAATAATTGCCCTACAACTCTTTTATCTTGATTAAAAAGGGGTGAACCTGATGACCCACCTTCTGTGGTTCCTAAATCCCAGTCAATGACTTTCAGATAATTTCCGTTCGCGTTCTCTTGGCGGTTGGCATCAGAGATTACTAAAGCATCATTTTCAAAGCTAATGCGTTTTTCTTCACTTCTAGGGTGGTGAATCGCAATGGCTGAAGTGGGTACATCAGCGCTTCTATCCCAGCCTGCAAAAAAACAGTTTGCTGTTTCTAATACTGGGTCATCTAATTCAAGTAAGGTAAAGTCAGTCAGTGATGAAGTTGCTCTTAAAACTGATCCTGAGTTAAATTCTATGAGTTGTCCATCACCATTTGCCCCACTAGCTGCTGATCCGACAGGCCTACAAATACTGTTCTGATAATTCCAATAAGCTACTAAAGTAGAAGCAGAAGCCGCCGTAAAATTACAATGGTCAGCAGTCATAAAATAAGGCCTACAATCTTGAGCGGTGTTATTTACCAAAAAACCTGTACAACTTGATACGCCATTTTTTGTAGTTGTTGCAACCGATTGAATGATGTCTCTGTAATTGTCTACTTGTGCAAATCCATCAACATCAGAACAGGCTACATCAAGATTGCAACTACCAGAAGCTTGTGAAGAGGCTTTTGCGAATCCCATAAAATCGTGGTTCAAACTTGACAATTGAAGCTTAACTTGCTGCTTTTGTTGCTGCTCTACACTTAAAATTACATACAGCGCATCTGAATGTACAATGGGTGTCCATAACTGCTGATGAACTTCATTGTCTTTTGATGTAAAGACAGGAAGTCTTGATTTCAAATCTGCACTTATGATTTCTAAAGATGCAGAGCTAGGCAATCGAAATTGGGTAAATCCAAGGTTTAAAGAATGTGCATTTGATGAAATAAGTTTGATGACCCAATGAGTTTTTCCATGTTCACCCATGACCCAAACACCACTGTTTAAAGGATTTAAATCTACATGTTGTGCTTTAGCAAAATAGATTTCTGAGCTCTTGCCTTGACTTGTTCTTCTTTGGAGTTCTCTTTGTTTAAGAATTGCATTGTCTAATAAGGGCGCTACAAATGACGGAACCTCTGAAAGATCAATGCCTCTGTAAACTTGAGCATTGAAAGAAATAGAAAAACCCCAAAAACAAATTGCAAAAAATAGACGCATCTTTAAAAAAATTTAAAGATATAAGATACGTATTTTATGCCAGATGAACGTATTTGTTAAACAGAAGCACTTAATTTTTGCTCAGACTGCAACTTTTTAATAAAGTCTTTGAGCTTTACAAAGGCCTCAATGGTTTGTTCAACATCTTTAAGACTATGAGCCGCCGTAGGAATTAACCTCAATAAAATCATGCCTTTAGGAATCACTGGATACACCACCATTGAAGTAAATATACCGTGGGTATCTCGTAGTTCTTTTACAATGATTCTGGCATCTTCAATTGATCCTTGAATGTATACAGGAGTCACACAACTATTGGTGTTGCCAATATCAAAACCAGCGCCTTTCAATCCATTTTGTAAGGCATTGGTAATTTCCCAAAGCTTTGCTCTATAAGATGGATTCTCTTGAATAAGCTTCAACCTAAACAGGGCACTTTCAACAAAAGGCATAGGCAAAGATTTGGCAAAAATCTGCGAGCGCATCGTATATTGCAAGTGTTGCACAATTTCTTTGGTAGATGCTACAAATGCTCCAATGGAGGCAAATGACTTAGCAAATGTTGCAAAGTATACATCAATATCATCTTGAATACCTTGTTCAAAGCCAGCTCCTTTTCCACCCTCTCCTAACACACCAAACCCATGAGCATCATCAACCATCAACCTAAAGTCATAGTTTTTTTTAAGTGCCACAATCTCTTTGAGTTTGCCTTGATCGCCACGCATTCCAAAAACTCCTTCTGAGATCACTAAAATACCACCACCTGTTTCGTTGGTGATTTTCTTCGCACGCTCAAGGCACTTTGTCAAGCTTTCAATATCGTTATGCTTAAAAGTAAACTTCTTACCCAAATGCAGAGACACGCCATCTACAATACAGGCATGAGATTCGTAATCATATACAATTACATCATGACGATCAACCAAACTCTGCACAATAGAAACAATGCCCTGGTAGCCAAAGTTTAATAAAAAGCTTGCTTGCTTGCCTACGTGCTTGGCCAATTCGTTTTGAAGCTTCTCATGCGATGAGGTATGCCCTGACATCATGCGAGACCCCATTGGATAGGCCAAGCCCCACTCCTGGGTAACTTTGGTGTCATTTTCTCTCACTTCAGGAATGTTTCCAATGCCCAAGTAATTGTTGATGCTCCAACAAATTACTTCTCTGCCATGAAACTGCATTCTTGGGCCAATTTCTCCTTCTAGTTTAGGAAACATATAATACCCTTCACTTGATGCCGCATAATCTTTTAAAGGGCCTTGTTTAATCGCGATTTTTTCAAATAAATCCATAATCTGTAGAATTAAATCAGTGCAAATTTAAGAAACACTTTAGACTTCTGAAGCTTGTTTGGGCTGCAAAGTACTTGAAAAGTGCTTGTTAAGGTATTTTAAGCCATGATCTGCAAAAATGAGCACAACTTGATCGGTAGTTTTTAATTTAGAAGCATACTGATCTAAAGCATGTAAGACTGCTCCTGAACTACCTCCACAAAACACACCTTCTTTTTTTAGTAACTCCTGCAAAAGTTGTTCGCTTCTTTCATCATCAATTGTGTACACATGATCAATCAAATCTGATTTAAAAATACTGGGAATAATGTCTTTTCCTACACCTTCTAACTTGGTCTGTTTTTTGAGCTGATCATTAAACTGACCAGTTTCTACATAAGGCTTTAAAACAGATCCTTTTGCATCAGCACAAATGATTTGTATATCGGTATTCTTAGACTTTAAAAAATTGGCTATTCCTGAAATTGTGCCTGTAGTACTTGCACTTGAAAACACGTGGGTTAATAGACCATTTGTTTGTTCATATATTTCTTTGCCTGTCGTTAAATAATGAGCCTGAGCATTTTGTTGATTGTGATTTTGATTTAAATAAAAATAAGACGAATTTTGATCTGACAAACGCTTTGCCACTGAATAATAAGATTCAGGATGATCGTGTTTCACAACTGCTGGGCACAGTATTACCTCAGCTCCGTAAGCCAACAGTTGATCAATTTTAGCTTTTGCTGAACTATCTTTTACTGTCAAAATGCATTTATACCCTTTAGCCAATGCAATTTGAGCGATCGCTAGCCCTGTATTTCCACTAGTCGCATCGACCAAAGTCATGCCAGGTTTGAGCTGCGCAGTTTTTTCAGCTTGTTCTATAATGTACTTAACAATGCGATCTTTAATTGAAAGAGAGGGGTTAAAACACTCCAATTTAGCTAAGACCTCACAACCATATTTATCAGAAAAGTAAGGCAATCGTACGATTGGAGTGTTGCCTACCAAGTCTAATATGCTATTGTAAATCTTAGCCATCTAGAGATACTTTTTTACGCATCAAATGTACATAAAGACCAGGGAAATACTTATTCAACACGTAAGATAACCGAGCTGTTTTCCCTAAAAACAGTCTGTTTTTTCTTTTGATTTGAGCCTGCACCATTTTTTGAGCAACGTATTCAGCGCTCAATACTTCATTTACTGTTTGATTTGATGTTGCTGCTTTTCGAATATCGGTTTGTACAAAAGTAGGATAAGTCATCATTACATGTAGACTAGGGCGTTCTGCCTGCAATACCTTGTAAAATCCTTCTAAGGCAAACTTCGAAGCGCAATAAGCCGCTCTACCAATGACAGGTGCATAACCAGCAACTGACGAAACTACCACCACACTTCCTTTTCTTTGTTCAAGCTCTTCTAAAAACAATTGTGTTAAATAAGTACTGCCTTTATAGTTGATGTCTGCAAGGCGCGAAATTTGAGTAACATCAAAACCTTCACCCAAGCGCTGGATGTAGCTCACTCCGGCATTGTTGATCAACACATCTATACTTTGAGCATACTTTTCATACAGTGCTTTGCATTGATCTAAATCAGCAACATCACACTGTGCTATTTCTGAATTTGGGCCTAAGCTTTTTTGCAGGGCTTGTAATTTTTGAAGGGCTCTTCCAACCAAAACAACAACAAAATCTTCTTTGAGATAAGCTTCTGCCAAAGCACGACCAATGCCTCCATACGCCCCGGTAATCAACACTTTCTTTTTCATCTCAATTCAATTTTTTGGCTGATAGGCATGCGCTCAAATGGGGCATTTCGATCAAGTAAATAACGATAAGTATGATGTGTTTTCACAATTTCAACCTCTCCCATTGACTTGACCATAGCAATCATTCTGGGGTTAAAATCACCCACCCAATTCATTTCAATGGTTTTGTAAGCCATCTTTTTTAGGTCATTGTGTGCAGTTAAAACCATGGCCTGCACCACACCATCTCCTTTAAAAGCAGGATCAACCCCAAAAACCAAGCCCAACATTTTTGAGGGCTTGTAAATGGTTTTATAGAACAAAAACTTGAGTTTTGAAAACAGACCAAAGTCACCTTTTAGGTATTTAAACCACTGATTAATCTCAGGAATATTTACAAAAAAACTAATCGCTTCACCTTTAAAATAGCCAAACCAAATGATGCGTTTATCAATGATTGGCTTGAGCTGACGCATGATTTTCAAGGCTTGCTGTTCAGACATTTCTGACACGCCAATATGTTGCGCCCAAGCTTTGTTGTAAACTGATCGAAAGTCATTTGCAGCTCTCAAAAGCGATTTGCCTTTTAAATTCTCGAAGCTATAATCAGAATTCTTTAAAATTTCTTTTGCTTTGCCGGCAAATTGCTCATCAATTTTTATGCTGGTAGAACTCGCAAAAGTATACTGCTTAAAATAAAGCTGAAATCCAAACCGCTCAAAAAGATCTTTGTAATAAGGCAAATGGTAATTGCTTTGATAATTAGGCGGCAAATCAAATCCATCAACCAACAAGCCCCACCATTTATCACGTGCTCCGAAATTAATGGGTCCATCAATGGCTGTTACCTTTTTTTGTTTGAGCCACTTTAGAGCCACTTCAAACAACTCATTTGCTATGGCTTGATCATTCACGCACTCAAAAAAACCTATCGATCCTATTATTTGATCAGTTTCTTTATAAGCAGTATCAGGATTTATGAATGCAGCAATGCGTCCTAAAGGTTGTTGATTTTGATTATAAATAACCCACCGTTGAGCCTCGCCTTTTTTTTGAAATAATTTATTTTTTTTTTGATCAAAAATACCTTCAACATCTTGTTTCAGAGCAAACACATAACTTACATTGTCTTTATAGAGTAACTGTATTACTCTGTGAAAATCTGAAATACTTTGTTTTGACTGAACGATTTGAAGCCTGATCATTGGCCTACAAAGGTGCTGATTTTGAGCTTGTCAAACAAGTGACATTTCTTAGAAAGTGTTTACTTATCTTTGAACAAATTTATTTTATGCCCTTATCTGCAAACGACCCTTCTAAAAAAAGCTGGCTTGAAATTTCTAAAGACCACGATTTCTCAATTCAAAACCTTCCGTTTGGCATTTTCTCTACGCCTGAAAAAACCAAACGCGTAGGCGTTGCTCTGGGCGATTACATCATTGATTTGGCAGAACTTTCAAAAGCTGGATACTTAGATGTTCAAGCAGATGTATTAAACCAAGATGTGTTAAACCCTTTTATTAAACTTGGCAAGCAAACTACAAGAGCAGTTCGAAATCAAATCTCAGATCTTTTTTCAACAGATTCTGTGCTTAAATCTGATACTGAAGCGCAAAAAAATATTCTAGTAGATCGACTCTCTGCTAAAATGCACATGCCTTTAAGGGTGGGCGACTATACCGATTTTTACTCTTCTAAAGATCACGCTACCAATGTAGGCACCATGTTTAGAGACCCTGAAAATGCCTTGTTGCCCAATTGGAAGCACTTACCTGTGGCCTACCACGGCAGAGCCTCTTCGATTATTGTATCGGGCCAAGATATTCACCGCCCTAAGGGGCAACAAAAGCCTAATGATGGCCCGCCTGTTTTTGGGCCCACTAAGTTGCTTGATTTTGAACTTGAAATGGCTTTTATCACATATGATGGAAAGCCTTTAGGGCAGTCTATCTCAACTAGTGAGGCTGAAGAACACATTTTTGGCATGTGTCTGTTCAACGATTGGTCGGCACGAGACATTCAAAAGTGGGAATATGTACCTTTAGGACCTTTTTTAGCCAAGAACTTTGCCTCTTCGATCTCGCCTTGGATTGTTACCCTAGACGCCCTTGAGCCTTTTAGAGTAAAAGGTGAAACCCAAGAGCCCGAAGTGCTAGATTACTTGAAGTTTAAGGGCGATAAAAACATTGAGATTAACCTTGAGGTATTTATACAACCTGAAAACCAACAAGAAAATTTGGTGTGCAGCTCAAACTACAAGCACATGTACTGGAACATGAATCAACAATTGGCACATCATACCGTTTCGGGATGCAACATCAATGCGGGTGATATGATGGCATCGGGCACGATCAGTGGGCCTACACCTGAGAGTTATGGATCGATGTTAGAGCTTTCTTGGAGAGGTACTAAACCTTTGAGGTTGAGCGATGGGTCAGAGCGTAAATTTATTTTAGATCACGATACGGTTATCATGCGTGGATGGAGTGAGAAAGATGGAGTGCGCGTGGGCTTTGGAGAGGTCAAAACCAAGGTCTTACCCGCTATATAAGCTGTTCAAAACTTCTTTTTTTTGTGGATAATCTGGTGCTGAGCACTGAGTTTTTTTGACGCATTATCAATAGCTTAGAGAAAAATCTTCTCATATGCGTTGTTTCATGCTTCTTTTCTTTTTGGGTGGATGGATTTCATCTGTTGCACAAACTCCTAATTTGATATACATCAATGATGGCAACAATGACATTTACACGGTAAATCCTGAAAATTGCTCTAAGACCTTGGTTGGCAACACTGGTACTGGATCTACTACTTTTTTAGACATTGCCATTGATCCTACTACGGGTATTATGTACGGCATAAGCAACGGAATGGGTGATTTGTATACCATCAACACTAGCAATGCAAGTGCCAATTTCATTGGTACTACAGGGCTTGAAAACGCTACTTCACTAACTTGTGATGCAAACGGAACACTCTACGCCGCAATTGGCGCTACAGGCATTACCAACGATTTGTACACTATCAATAAAGCCACAGGTTCAGCCACTTCGTTAGGTAATTTAGGAGCGGGCATTTTCTCAGCAGGAGACCTCACCTTTATAAACGGATCGCTCTATTTAGCAGGTGCTGACAGTACCCTAATTCAAATTGATATTGACAATCCATCAAACAGTGAGGTGATTGGTTTGTTTGAAAACCAGGTGCGCATGTTTGGTATTTTAACCCACAATGTGAATTGTGCTTATGAGGTGTATGCCTTTGCTGGCAATGACATGTACAGCTTAAACCAACAAAATTTGATCAGCAACGAGTTGTTGTGTGAAAACCTTACAAATTCAAGTATTTTCGGAGCTGCCTCGATCAGTGAAGACACCCCTCCTTGTTTTGACTCCTTGAGCCTTCCGAACATCTTTACTCCGAACAATGACAATTTCAATGAGGTCTTTCGTTTACAAGAACTCACTGGCATTGACGAATTTGAATTAAAAATTTACAACAGATGGGGTAAGTTGATTTATGAAACCTTAGACAAAAACTTTCAATGGAGCGGTGTGAATCAAGAAGATCAACAAATGCAAGACGGCGTTTTTTATTGGACTGCTAGCTTTTCTACTTTGCAAGGAGATCAAAAATCTGACAAAGGTACTGTTACCTTGATAAGGTAAATTGCTTACTTTCTTGAATGCTCTTTGATCAAGTCAAGCAACTTTGTCTTAGCCTCTTGAGCAGAGTCAATGGTTACAAATGCTCCATTACCATATTTAGCCATCTTCTTTAACCCATCTTCAACCACATAAGGGCTTTTCACTCCAATGGTTGATAAGCGAATGCCTTTTTCAGCAAAAGCTTTGACTTTAGGTACTACCTTAGAATTGTTTCCACCCATATTAAACGCCCCATCAGTCACGACAATCACCTCGTTGTTGCCCCCTTGAATAAATGCATTTTCAGCCAGTTCATATGCTTTTTCTACTCCACTTACCCCAGCGGTCAATCCACCCGCCGAAAGCTCATAAACTTGCTCTGCAATTAAAGCTTTGTTTTGAGCAGATGTTGAACTCAATAAAATATTCACATCGGTATCATAAACAATCAAAGCTACCTTGTCTTCAGCTCTTAAAGGAGTCAGCAATTCAATCATAGAGCTCTTCAATAAATTCAGTCTATTTTCTTGTGCCATTGAAGAAGATTTATCAATTAAAAACACAATGTTGTTCGGTTTGTAAAGATTAGACAAGACCTTATTGACTGTTTTGGGCTCAGATACTTCTTTTGTTTGAGTGATTACCTTAGCAGTTTTCACGGGCTTTTCTTTTTTAATGGGCTCTAAATAAATGGTCACAAAATTGTCTTTCTTATCATATTCTGTTAGCCTGTAATCATCTACAGGCGAATAATCTAAAGCAGAGGCCTGTATACGATAATCTTTCTCAGAAGAATAGGTGGGGTAAAAAACAATCCCACTTTGGTTGGTCTTCGCATTGTATTGAGTCTTGCCTTGTTGTAACACCACAACATCAGCTTTTGAGATGATGGCATTGGTAAACTTGTCTTTCACCAAGATGGTCAACTCTTCAGTAAGGGGCCATACCGCTACCTTTTTATTGAGTCTAAACAACACATGGTTCTTTCCTAAGTGCAAGCTCTCTAAACGACTTTGTGTTTGATAGCCTTCTTTTTTAGCTTCAAAAAAGTACTTGCCCAACAACTCAATTTTAGTTGAATACTTGCCTTTAGAATCCGTGAGCTCTTTTTTGATTTGCCAAGGATTGTTGTGGTATTCAATGGCTGCTTTTTCAATCGGGGCATTGTTTTCTGCATCAACCACTTCAATGATCAATTCAGAGGTTTGTCTTTTTTGATAAGGCTTTGATTTAAAACTCGGACAAGCTTGCGAAGCTTTTGTATCAGTGTACTGCGTTTCGCCCTTTAAGGTCAGCATGATGGGTTTAGACATCGCACTGAAATACACAGGAACATTGAGCATAAAACGCCCTTTTTTTCTTGAAATATATTTTACACGAATAAACTCAGAGCTGCCCGGTTCAATGGTTTTAGATGAAAACTTCACATCAGCCGATGGGCTTTGTTGCGCCCTTAGAATAAATATTCTTTTTGACGAGGTGTTTTCAACCACAAAATCATGATACGCTCCACCCTGAGCTGCATCATAGACCACACCCAACTCAACCTTATCTTCCTCGATCACCACCTGTGCCCCTGCCCCACCAACACTCAACAGACCAAAAACCATCACCAAAGCTACTTTTAACAGACCGTTTCTTATTATAGATGGTTTGCTAAAAGCAATATGACCGAAAAGTTTAATCATTATTAAATAAAGGTTAACAAAGATGGTGATAAGATCAATGATACAAAAAAAGGGCCATTTTTTAATATCTTTACTCATAAGGTATTCAAGCAAAGATATGCAGTACAAAGTTCTATTGGTAGACGACGAACCAGACATTCTAGAATTTCTGAGTTATAATCTTAAAAAAGAAAATTACATCGTTTCAACTGCTTTAAATGGCCAGTTGGCCATTGAGCAAGCCAAAAAAGATGCTCCTCACTTGATCGTACTTGATGTAATGATGCCCGGAATTGATGGCATAGAGACCTGCAAAGAACTCAAAAAAATTGATGGCTTAAAAAATACCCTGATTGTCTTTTTAACTGCGCGCGCCGAAGACTATTCTATGATTGCAGGGCTTGATGCCGGGGCTGATGATTACATCTCAAAGCCTATCAAACCTAGAGTATTTACAGCAAAAATAAGCTCTATTTTAAGGCGTTTAAGCCCAACTCCCCTTACCCCAAGCAGTGCAGATCAGACAGGATTATTCATTGACAAAGAAAGCTATATTGTTGTATTTGAAGGGCAAAAAATTACAATGCCAAGAAAAGAGTTTGAACTTTTAGATCTTTTACATTCAAAGCCAGGAAAAGTCTTTAAAAGAGATGAAATACTTTCTAAAGTTTGGGGTGATGATGTGATTGTAGGTGATCGCACCATCGATGTACACATTAGAAAACTAAGAGAAAAACTAGGCAGTCAAATCATCAAAACTGTAAAAGGTGTAGGATACAAATTTGAAGTATAATTCAAATGAAATCACAAAGCCCAAGCCTTATTGTTTTTCTTACTAGCTTAATCAGCAGTCTGACCTTTTTGCTATTATTTTTCTTTGCTACCCATCAAATAGAGAAGGCCATTGAGTATGCTGCTATTTTCTGGGCCATTAATTTTGTGTTGAGTTACTTTTTTTTCAGAACTTATATTTTAACTAAAATTGCGCAGGTTTATCGACTGGTTTTCCCTCAAAAAAAACAATTGATTTCAAAAATGATGCATGCAGACGGCATCGATCAAATGCATCAAGAGATCGAGGCTTTTAATGAAAAAAAGCGCCAAGAGCTCAGCTCTTTGAAAGAGAAAGAAGTTTTTCAAAAAGAATTCATTGGCAACTTAGCACATGAATTAAAAACTCCAGCATTCAACATTCAAGGGTATATTTTAACACTTTTAGAAGGCGGACTTGAAGATGCCAGAATCAACGAAAAATATCTTCAAAGAGCAGCAAAAAGTGTCGATCGAATGATTCAAATCTTAGATGACTTAGATACTATTTCTAAGTTTGACCATCAACAATTAACCCTTGAAATTAAAGCTTGTTTTTTAAACGAACTCTTGCTTGAAGTGATTGATGAGTTTAAGCTTGCCATAGAACAGGCTAAGGCAAACATCATTTTAGAGATTGCACCAGAAATTAAGGTCTTGGCAGATAAAAAGCGCATCAAACAAGTTTTCATCAATTTGATCAACAACTCTATTAAATACAGCTCTGAAAATGTTCAAATCAACATTAAAAGTATTGTTGTTGACAAACAAATTATGATCAGCATTAAAGATAATGGTCCAGGAATTGCACCTAAACACTTAAACAGACTGTTTGAACGATTTTACAGAGTTGAAGAGAGCAGATCAAGGCATTTGGGTGGATCTGGTCTTGGCCTTTCTATTGTAAAAAGCATCATTGAAAAACATGGATCACAAATTACTGTGAGCAGTACCTTAGATGAAGGCACTAGTTTCTCTTTTCAATTAAACAAAGCTTAGAAACTGCTTAAATTTCGGTTGCTCAAAATAGCTACTCCTTTAAAATTTTGGCTGGATTATTGATTTAAGCTCTCGACATCAAGACATTGAAGAATAACTGGAATACCTTGAAAACAAGGGTGATCTTCAGGACTAATTCTGAATGAATAACGCACTTTTTGTTCATTAAAAATGGGCAATCCAAACTCAAGAATATTGACAGGAACTAAAATCTCTTTGCTCTGGTCAGCCTCAATAATAAGCGTGCATCCTTCTAAACCTAAAAAGTCTTTTACAACTCCAGTTTGCTCGCAAGGATTTTCAAGCGTACTACAAGAAGACAAAAAAGCAACAGCTAATAGACCAGTCTGATTAGCTATTCGCTTTCTTGACAACAATCTCTCTTTCCATAAATTCTTTTCCGTCAAGTGCTTCAATTGCCTGAAGACCATCAGCTTGATTTTCAAATTCAACGAATCCAAAACCTTTACTACGAGAAGTTTCACGATCAAAAATAACCTTAACAGATAAGACTTTTCCATACTGCTCAAACAAACGCTCTAAATCTTCAGAACTTGTTGAGTAATTTAAACGGGCTACAAAAATTTTCATTAGCGCAAAGGTAGTGTATTCAAAACTAAATATAGGGCAAGATGACCTCTAAAAACCTGAAATTACTTACTTTTACTGCTGAAAATCAAAATCTTTTTATGAAATCAATTAAAATCAATGCTTTTTTTCTTGCTAGCATCTTCTTTTTTGCCTGCAATTCTTCTTCTGACTCATCTAAAATTGCTCAGCAAGCTGCCGCTGAAATTGAACAAGAGTCATCAGTATTAAAAATTTATCCCGCCAACAGTGAAGTTGATTATCCAAAGGCTTCATTGAAACTCAATAAACATCAAAAAAATGACAGTGATTATACGTTTAATTACCAAGTTGAAAACTACGAACTACAGTCTCAAACTACTGACGCTACGCATCAATCATGTGCCAACTCAGGAAAAGGCCAGCACATTCACTTTATTGTAAACAATGCTCCTTACAAAGCTAAATACACTGCTGAGTTTAATGAAAAACTTTCTGCTGGCACCAATGTTATTTTATCATTTTTATCTCGTTCTTACCATTTGAGTGTTAAAAATAAAAACGCCTTTGACTTATCTGTTATTGAGTCTTCAGATGTAAAAACTATAGATTTTGATCGCAATGCTGCACACCTTTTTTACAGCAGACCAAAAGGGACATACAAAAAAGCTGATGCTCAAAAAGTTTTAGTAGACTTTTATTTAATCAATACTACTTTGAGCAGCGATGGCAATAAAGTACTCTTATTGGTTGATGGCGAAGAGTTTTTACTAGATTCTTGGCAACCTTATTTTATAGAAGGACTTTCTCAGGGCGAGCATAGAATTCAGATCAAACTTGTTGACAATGATGGTCAATTTATTGACGGACCGTTCAACGATTCTAAAGAACGCATCATTACAATTGAGCAATAGTTAGATGCTTCTAAACGTTTAAGCGTTAGAAATGACAAATAAGCTTCTTGTTTTCATAAGTTTTGTTGCTTTATTGAGTGCATGTTCAACTAAGGTTAACAAGTTCACCAACAGAACATATCACCAAACCACTACAAGGTTTAATGTATTATTCAATGGTCAGCAAAGTCTCTTTTCAGCTCAACAAGCGCTACTAGAAAGTCAAGAGCAAGATTACGATTCATTGTGGGGATTATTTCTCTATCCTAAAGACACAAATGAGGTATCTAGCATTAAAGAACACCTTGAAAAAGCAGTAAAAAAAGGTGAGAAAGCCATTCAGCGTCATTCAATGTACATTAAAAGAAAAGAACGCAATAAATATATTGATGAGGCTTATATGCTCATTGCCAAGGCAAAACTTTACAGCTTAAATTATAAAAAGGCAGAAGAAGTGTTTAATTATCTAGGCCGGGCATACAAGAAACAAGAAGAGGGTAAACTTGCAAAAATATGGAAAGCCCATGTTTTGACTGAAAAAAACAAAACCTCACAGGCTTATGATATTTTCAAAGACTTAGATGAAGACTTAAAAACACTTGGTGCTCCTACCAAACAGTTTTATTACAAATCATTTGCCCATCTAAACATTAAAGAGGGAGACTATGAAAAAGCAATTGAGCACTTAGAAAAAGCTATTAAGTTCACAAAAAAGAAACAAGAAAAAATTCATCTCCATTTTTTAATTGCTCAACTCTATCAAGCAGAAAATAACGTGAGCTCTGCTGCCACTTATTTTGATAAAGTGCTTGATTTAAAACCACATTATGACTTAATGTTAAACACCAAACTACAGAAAGCAGGAGGCAATTTAGGCTCTGCAGAATCTGAGAAAGAACTTCTAGACTTACTTAAAAAAGCCCCTAGCGGAGACGCCAAAAGTCAAATACTTGGTTCTCTTGCGCAAATACAACTCAACAAAGGCAAAGAAAACAAAGCATTAGAATACATGAAAGCTTCTGCTAATGAAGCGAAAAAAGCCTCTAGTAAAAAGAAAGCTTTCTTACAATTGGCTAAATTTCATTTTAACAAAACCCATTTTGAACAATCAAAACTTTATTACGATTCTACCTTGTTACATGTTCAGAGTTCTGATCCAAATCACACTAATTTACAAGAAACTCGAAATACACTTGCGCGATTAGTGAAAAATCTTCAAGTGATCGCCTTGCAAGATTCATTAATTAATTTGGCTCAAATGAGTGAAGAAGATAGAATTAGTGCTATTCAACAGCAAATTAAAAAAGATGAAGCTCAAAAGGAGGCACTAGCTCTGCAAAAACAAAATGAGCTTGACAACAAATTAAATAGTGTTACTTCTAATACAGCTCCACTAACAGCCTCTTTAGATAAAAAAAACGATTGGTATTTTTTAAACACTACCACACTTGAATTTGGTCGAACTGATTTTTTAAAAATATGGGGTGAACGCAAATTAGAAGATCATTGGAGAAGAACAGAAAAAAGTGCTTTTTTCAGCCAAGATCAAAGCGACTTACAAGAAGACGACTTGACCAACAACAATGAGTTTAAACGTTATTTGAAAGACATTCCTCTTACAGATAAACAAATGGCTAGCTCAACAAAAAGCTTAACAGAAAGCTTATATGATTTGGGCATTGTTTATAAAGAAAAATTAGATCAACCCAAAAAAGCGCTTCAATTAGGCTTTGACCGAATTGTATTTGAGCATGACACCTCTAAGCTAGCTGCATCTTCTGCTTACTTTTGTTACTTAATTGCAAAAGAAGATGCTAGTCTAAATGCTGAGAAATACCGCAAAATTATCTTAGATAAATATGCCGAAACTGAATATGCTAAAATTGTTTTAAACCCCAATTATTTTGCTGAGAAAAAAGCCAGTGCGCTTTCAGTACAACCTTTATATAAAAAGGCTTATTTACTTTACAAAGAAAAGAACTATACCGAATCACTTACTCAAATTGAATATGCTTTAAAACAATATCCCAAAACTGAACTTAAGCCAAAATTGCTATTGCTTGCCTCTTACAATAAAAAAGATTTATTTGATCAAGCAGGCTTTAAAAACACACTTCAGGAATTGGTGAAATCACACCCTAAAACAGAACAGGGCGAACTTGCACAAAAATTATTGCAACAAAAAAGTGATTTCTTTACCCCCAAATCCCTTGACTATAAAATTAAAGGTCAAAACGACAGTTTATACACTATAGAAGACTCGTTAAATCTTAATTTTATTGTTGCCATCCCTAAGTCTAATAACTTGAACCTGAAAATCTTTGAAACAAAATTAAACGTATTCAATAAAAAGTATTTTAAAGCTTCTAATTTAAGTGTCAGTGAACTCCCATTTAAAAACAAATACCTTTTCTTAAAGGCTGAAACTTTTTCTTCACTAAAGTTAGCCCTAGAGTATCATCAATCATTTTTAGATAACAAAAACATACTTAAAAATTTAAATGACAAAGGATTTTACAGCTTTATTATATCTCAGAACAACCTCAACACACTGCTGACTCAAGAATCCATTGAGCCTTATAATGTTTTTTATTTGTCTGAAATAAAGAAATAAACTTTTGTTGTATTTTATTTTTTCGTAATTTACATTCAAATCAATTAAAACAGACATCTTTATGTTCAGTAATAAACAGGAAAATCAAGGTTTTAACGAATTAGATATCAATTCACACAATACTATTGGCGCAGGAACCATTATCAGCGGAGAGATCAACATTGAAGGAAACGTTCGCATAGACGGAACCATTAAAGGCAATGTCATTTCTAAAGGAAAGATCGTATTAGGTAATACTGGCGTAATTGAAGGTGAGATTGAATGTCAGCACGCCTATGTGTCTGGTAAGATCAAAGGAAAAATCATCGTACATGAAGTACTTTCAGTAAAGTCTTCTGCTGAATTAGATGGAGATGTTTATTATTCTAAAATTGAGGTTGACAACGGTGCTACCATTAATGGTTCATTGATTGCCAACAACTCTAATTCAAACAAAAAAGTAGCTTCAACAGCTAAAAAAGAAGTTGTTTTTAGTGAAAACTAATTTTTGAGTAATTCTAAAAAAAAATCTAGCAGTGCCCTGAAAAAATTCATGGGCGCTGGTATTCAAATGGCGCTGATTATTTGCCTGGGTATTTTCACTGGTAAAACTTTAGATGTTTATCTTGAACAAGAAAAAACCTTCACTATTATCTTTACACTTGGAGCCTTATTTTTAGCCATTGGTTTTTTCATCATTAAAGCCCTTAAGATCACTAACGATGATGCATGAGCTTTTCAAAGTAAACTTATTTGCTCTGTTTGTTCTTTTGGGTGGATTCACACTAAACTATTTGGGGGTTGAAACTTCAATGACTGCCCAGATATTCTTATACGCACTTACAACGCTTTTATTGAGTCTTGCTATTTGGGTCAAATATGTAAATAAAGAGCTACTTAATTTCTATGTATTGTTTGGAGTACTTGTAAAATTTATGGCCGTGTTGATTTTTTTAATGCTGGTGTCATTAAGTAAAGTAGAGATTGGCGTATTTTTCATCTTTTACTTTATTTACTTGGTGGTGTATTCAGTAGGGATGTATCGAGTGATTAATTGAAGTGGATTTGAAATTGTTTTTCTCGCTCATCCCAAAAAAAGCCTAGAAAAATTAGCAAACCCTCTTAAAAAATTGAATTGCTTCGCCCATTTTTTTTTGGCGCACAAACCCCTCGCCGCTTTGCTATTTTTCTGTCATTTTTTGAAAATTCGCTCAAAAAATAATTTCAAATCAGCTTCGATCAATGCTTTAACACCTCAGCCATCTGTTTGGCAAAATAAGTAATGATCAAATCACATCCACCCCGCTTAATACTCAATAAAGTCTCAGGCATCACCTGATCAAAATCTAACCACCCCTTCTGGCAAGCCGCTTGTAGCATAGCACATTCTCCACTCACATGATACCCCACTACTGGAACCGTTGAAAACCCCTTAATACGCTGTACCACATCCAAATAGTGTAAAACAGGTTTGACCATCACAAAATCTGCTCCTTCTTCTAAGTCAAGCTCTGCCTCTAAAACAGCTTCATTTGCATTGGCTGGATGCATCTGATAGGTTTTCTTATCTCCCGCCTTTGGCGCTGAATCTAAGGCATCTCTAAAAGGGCCATAAAAACCAGAGGCATATTTAGCCGTGTAAGCCATGATGGATACTTTTTGAAAACC
>JAHDHZ010000024.1 GCA_020631045.1 Flavobacteriales bacterium
GAAATATCTTTATCATCAAAGCTTACCAATTGCGAAAAACCCATTACTTTTTCGTAGAACTCTACCCAAGTATTCATCTCACCCCACCCTACATTGCCAACCATATGGTCAATGTATTTTAAGCCTACTGGTTCAGGATTATAGTCAGAATCCCATTTCTTAAAACCTGGTAAAAACACGCCTTTATAATTTTTACGCTCTACAAATAAATGCACAGTCTCGCCATAGGTGTATATACCTGAGGTAACCACCTTTCCGTTTTCATCTTCAATTGTTTGTGGCTCTTGATATGATTTTGCGCCACGAGAAGTAGTTTCTTTCCAAGCCTGATTAGCATCATCGACCCAAAGTGCTACAATTTTAACGCCATCACCATGCTTGTCGATGTGCGCGTTTACCTCACCTCCTTTGGTCAATGGCGTGGTTAAAACCAAGGTGATTTTATCTTGTCTTAACACATATGACACACGATCTTTAGACCCTGTTTCAAGGCCCTTGTAAGCTAAAGACTGAAATCCAAAAGCTGTTTTGTAAAAATGGGCCGATTGTTTTGCATTACCAACATACAATTCAACAAAGTCAGTGCCGTTAATGGGTAAAAAGTCTTGCATAATTTTATTTTTTAAATTTCAAGATTATCTCTGATTTTTTTAAGTTCTATCAAATCAATTTGATCTTTAGGTCTTTTTGAAGCTTCTTTTGCGGTAATTAAGTGATTGATGTGCAGAAACTGCACTTGCACATCATAAATTTCAGCACTTGGTGCCATGTTATAACATTCTTCAAATTTTTCTTGCTCAAAGCCTTTTATTGAAGTCATGATATCAAGTTGAAACCCTGATTTCATTGAAATTGAACTCCAGCCAGCCACAAACTGCATACTTTCAATTTGGGGCAAATCTCCCAAACCAATTTCATAAAGCACTTTTTTGAGTTTTTTTCTATTTTCTGCACTTTCTTCAATCCATAAATCTAAGTCAGCTGTCGTTCTACTAAATCCATGCAAATTGGTGGCAAATCCACCAATCATAATATAGCGCACTTCATATTTTTCTAGTGCTTTCCACAATTCTAATATTTCAGCATCAAATACATCCATAGCCCCCCCCTATTTAGCAGGTCTAATTTTAGCATTTTTAAGCATCTGATCAATCTTAATAAGCTTCATGAGCATTTGAAAGCGCTTTTTATATATCTCTTTTATGTCTTGATTTTTATTCACTCCCCCCAAAATCTTAAAAATTCTTCGCCTTACATTTTTTCAATACAATCTAAACTTTGCTAAAGATAAACACAGTTCTTGTTAGTTTTGTAAAACCATGCAAAAAATTCTCAACTACATCGATGGCAAACATCAACAAGCTGTTTCTGGTCAGTTTTTAGACAATTACAATCCATCAACTGGTGAAGTTTATAGCCTTATTGCTGACTCAGATGCGCAAGACATCGCCCATGCTTATAAAGCTGCTGAGAAAGCCTTTAAGGGTTGGAAAAACACTCCCACTGAAAAACGCGCTGCTATACTCTTAAAAATCGCCCAACTCATCAAAGAAAATTTAGAGGAATTAGCCAAAGCTGAAAGCATTGACAATGGTAAACCTTTGTGGCTTGCAAAAGCGGTTGATATACCTAGAGCTGCTAGTAATTTTGAATTCTATGCCTCAGGCATCAAACACTGGGCATCAAATGCGCATTTCACTGACCAAATTGCGATCAACTACACCAAACATGAGCCTTATGGAGTAGTGGGCTGTATTTCTCCTTGGAATCTACCTTTGTATTTATTTTCTTGGAAAATAGCGCCAGCTTTAGCTGTTGGCAATACCGTGGTCGCTAAACCCAGTGAGGTGACACCTATGACGGCTTATTTACTGACTAAAATTTGTGATCAAGCAGGACTGCCAAAAGGGGTTTTAAATGTGGTGCACGGACTGGGTCAAAAAGCAGGTAACGCTCTTGTTGAACACCCCAAAATTGAAGTGATTTCGTTTACTGGAGGCACTAAAACTGGAGCTGAAATTGCAAGCAAGTGCGCCCCACATTTCAAAAAACTCTCTTTAGAACTGGGGGGTAAAAACCCCAACATTATTTTTGATGATTGTGATTTTGAAAAAGCAGTCGACACTTCTGTAAAAGCAAGTTTTTCAAACCAAGGGCAGATTTGTTTGTGTGGATCACGCATTTTAGTGCACGCCTCTATCTATGAAAAGTTTAAAGCGGCTTTTGTAGAAAAATCGAACGCTTTGAATGTAGGAGACCCTCTTGAAAAGAGCTCTAATTTAGGAGCTGTGGTGAGCAAAGAGCACATGCACAAAATCTTAGCTTGTGTTGAGCAGGCAAAACAAGAAGGGGGCACCATTTTATTGGGTGGAAAGCGCCTAAACTTAAGTGGTAAACTCAAAGACGGCTATTATGTTGAACCCACCATCATAGAAGGATTAGATAATAACTGCAAAACCAATCAAGAAGAAATCTTTGGCCCAGTAGTGACACTTCAGTCTTTTGAAGACGAAGATCAGGCTATTGCTTTGGCAAACGACACCAGATACGGATTATCAGCCACCATTTTTACAGAAAACCTCTCTAGAGCACATCGTGTTTCAAATAAACTACAAGCGGGGCTTATTTGGGTAAATACTTGGCTACTGAGAGATTTACGCACGCCTTTTGGAGGCGTTAAACAATCGGGGATTGGCAGAGAGGGAGGGTTTAAGGCTTTTAAATTTTTTACCCAGACAAAAAATGTGTGTATTAAGGTTTAGTTTTTTTTATCGAGTACTCAAAAAAGAGCAGAAAAATTGTAAAGCAGCGCCAGCATGTGTGCCAAAAAAATCAGGCGAAGCAATCTGATTTTTTAAGAGGGTTTGCTAATTTTTCTAGCGATTTTTTGTCATGAGATAAAAAAGGCTAAACAATCACCTGCAAAGCTTTTTCTAAAACCTTAAACTCTACCTGCTGTTCACAGCGAAAAGGCTCTCCATCTAAATGCATAAAATTGCTAGTACTCTTCAATTTTAATTGTTTTACAGATATACGCTGATAGCAAACATGTCGATCAACACGTTTTGCAAATACCATCAAAGCTAATGTAATGGCTTGCCAAAAAGTTGGTTTTTTAAATATGCAAACCTCGAATAATCCATCATCAAATTTGGCCTTAGGAGCAATAAAGGCATTGTTTCCGAACTGAGTGCCATTGGCAATGCTAAACATAAAACAAGATTGTTTGTGCCACTTACCTTGATATTGATATTCAATCTCAATAGACTGATAAGCTTTAAATTCTTTGAGTATTAACTTCGTGTAGGTACGCAGTCCTCGAGTTTTTAGCTCAGAGAACAAGTGGGCTATGTGAGCATCAAATCCAATCCCTGCAACATTGATGAAAAACTCATTACCCATTTGTACAACATCAATTTCTTTGGTTTTGGTTGCAAGTAATTTCTGCAAGTTTTTTTTGGGCGGATGATTCAGCCCTACAGCTCTTGCAAAACCATTCCCTGATCCGCATGGAAGCACTGAGAAAAACACATCTCTCAAGCCTACTAAAGCACCTACTACTTTATTAACCGTACCGTCTCCACCCACAGCAATAAATACATTATAACCCAAGCTATAGCCTTTTTGAACCAACTCAGGTTCTCTTTGCTTGTCAGAAGTGTAAAGTATATTGTAATCAATTTTCTTATGCTTATTGAAAAATTGCTCAAGCTTTTGCAACAATTTTTGCTTAGATCGCCCTCCTGAAATGGGATTTACAATAAAACAGTAGCGGTATTTATTTGTTTGTTTCAAATGCTTCTCTCAACTTACAGTGTTTGATTGTTTAATACAATAGCATTTCTGTAAGCCGACAAATAATCTTGAAAAAAAAGGACTTCTCGAGCACTTACATTAGGGCTCTCATTTTTTTGATCACTTAGAATGTCTAATGCAAAATCTAATACAAATCCTTGTTCATTTTCTTTAAAGTAGAGCTTGTATTGTTTGTAAAAAAACACGTAATAATCTGATCTAAAATGCGCAGAAAAAGCCATAGCATTTGTGTCTAAAGCACTTGATCCAAATGCAAAAAAAGGCACATCAAAATTTAAATAATCTAGCAAAGTGGGCATGATATCTGCTTGAGAAGTAATGCGATCTATTTGCCCTGGTTGCAAATTAGAAGGGTCATAAATAAAAAAAGGAATCTTATATTCGAATTGAGCAGGCACTTCACTTACCTTCATGTTGGTAGGTGCACAATGATCTGCTGTAAAGACAAACACCGTGTTTTCAAACCAATGCTGTGTAGCTGCTTTTTTAAAAAATTGCGCCAAAGCATCATCTACATATCTTAGGGTTTTATAGATCTGTAACTCATCTGATGGCTTTTCAAAAATTTGATTTAAACTATCGTTTAAAGCGTACGGGTGATGTGAAGAAAGAGAAAAAAATGATGCGCAAAAAGGTACTTGAAATTTACTGAGTTCTTGGTTGAAAAACTCAAGAAAATGATGGTCATAGACTCCCCAAAACCCGTCATAATGGGTCTTGTTTTTACACTGATTTAATCCCAGATATTTATTTATACCAGCCGCTCTTGAGAACGACTCAAATCCCATACTTCCATTTTTTGCCCCATGAAAAAATGCTGTTTCATAGCCTTTATCTGACAAAACTTTAGGCAAAGCACTAATCTGATTCAAATTATATTGAGAGGAGATATATGCACCAGGCATTAAACTGGGCAATGAAGCAAGCACACTGGGCATAGCATCCATCGATCTTCTGCCATTTGCATAGGTGCTGGTAAAGTCAATGCTTTGTTTTTTGATGGAGTTCAAAAATGGCATCAAACTCAATGCACTGTCTTGAATAAAATAATCGTATGAAAAACTCTCAAGAATAAAAATTACAATATTTTTAGGTTCAAATTTTTTATTGTTTTTATACTGATGCTTAAAAAACTGCTTGTCATTAACTTGTGGTTTTTGTTTTAACCCTTGCTTGCCAAATGTTCTAAAAAAAGTGAAGGTGCTGTTCAGTGCTAAAGAGGCATGTTGCTGATTATGCACTTGATAAGCATCCATAATTTTAATGGGCTTTAAACCTACTGAAGATCGAGCCGCCAGAAATAACAGTGAAAGCGCAAATAAGAAACCTATTGAAGATGTTATACTCCTCTCAACAGGTTTTTTAAACGCAATTATCTTTTTGTAAAAGGCGACTGAACATCCAACCAAAACAAAAGAAAACACTACACTAAAACAGTGTGAAAATATCAATTGCACCCCTTGATTTAAAAACTCATCACTCGAGCGCACATACCCCAAAAACGCATAAGTCACCCGCTTTGAGTTATAGGCAAAATACTCCGCATCAAACACCTCAACAGCAACCCACACGACAACTCCAAGCAAATACAAAACAAAGGTGATGCTTTTAAACCAAGCCTTTTGAGTAAATGAAAAAGGCAAAAAATAAAAAATAGTAAACAATCCAAACACATAAGCCATGGCAGGCAAGGTGAATTTCAAGCTCAACAACATCCAATCTGAACTTAGATCAGAAAAATGGTAATACTTAATAAAAAACAATGCCTTTAGCACACTCATCAATAAAAATTGAAAGAGTATAAGCTGACAAAATATTTTTATGCGCTGTTTCACTTTAATTCGGTGAGGCAAAGATAGTTTATCTAAATTTGCAGCATGTCAAAACCTTCTTTCGATGAAATCTACATGAATCTAGCTGTTGATATCAGCAAAAAATCACACTGCGTGATGCGCCATGTAGGAGCAGTAATTGCCAAAGACACCAGAATTGTTTCAGTAGGCTATAACGGACCGCCCGCAGGCACACACAATTGTGATGAAGACTTTCCTGATAAGGGTTGCCCAAGAAGTGAAAAAGGCGGATGCTCTTTAGCCCTACACGCTGAAGAAAACGCGATTTTATACGCTGCCAAACAAAAATTAAGCCTTGAAGGGTGCACGATTTACACCACGCTTTCCCCATGCTTGCCTTGTGCTAGAACCATTTATACCTCAGGCATTAAAAAAGTATTTTTCAAAGACTCATACGCTCAATACAAGGGCTATAAAAGTGATGAGGGTGTTGATTTTTTAAGAAAATTTGGAGTCGAGGTAGTGCATCAAAAAGCCTAATCACACTATCGTTTCTCAATAGCAAACAATAAAATCAACCTACCCTTCGTTAGGGCATAAATCAAAATCAACTTGAACAACCACCTTCGATTTCAAGACCTCGCATTTTATGGACTCATTGCTTTGAGCATAGCTGTGGCAAGTTCGATGTTTATGATGAGCTTATCATTGATTTACCTGAGCCTTATTTGGTTGTATTTTTCATCAAGTAAGGCTGTTTTAAAAACTGTTCAACAAACTATTTTTAAGAACAAAGCCTTGTTGTTCACTTTATTGATCTTCTTACTTTATCTAGTCGGACTACTCTATTCAAACGATCTTCAAACAGGCTTACAAGAAGTGAAAACAAAGCTCCCTTTTTTGGTGCTCCCTCTTGTTTTTGCCCATCCAAACCTTGATCTTAATCGGTTGAAAAAAAATAAATTACTGCTCTTATTCAGCTTAACTACTGTGGTAGTTAGCTTCATTAATTTCTCAGTGTTTCAACTGGTTTCAAATGCAGAGAATACAAGGCAAATGTCTTTATTTTACTCCCACATTCGCTTTTCAATTTGCGCAAGTTTTTCGATGCTTTTTTTCTTACATCTTATCTTTTCAAATGCTCAAAAATCAGTGAGCGTTTTATATTTTTTTTTTATTGGGTGGATGGGTTTTTATCTGGTTTACTCTCAATCATACACAGGGCTTGCCCTTTGTCTTATAGGCCTTGTTTTATACACACTTAAATGTCAAAAAATTGCACGCTCACTACGTATACTCTTCAGTGGTTTTATCTTGTTAATTTTTGTTTTCAGCTTTTTTAAAATCAATCAAGAATATCAATTTTTTAAAAACCGATCTCAGATCAATCAAAACAATTTTAAGCAGTATACAGTAAATCAAAATGCTTATTTACATGACTTTAAAAACACCCAAGTAGAAAATGGCTATTATATCTGGCGAAACATTTGCGAAGAAGAGCTTAAAACATGTTGGAATAAGGCCTCACATCAAGATTATTCTAAAGCAGATCAAAAACAAAATCCTCAATATGCAACCTTGATTCGATACATGACTTCTTTGGGTCTTACAAAAGATTCTGTTGGATTCAGTAAACTCAATGATGCTCAAATTAAAGAGATTGAGCAAGGGCAAACCAATTATCGTTTTTCACACCTCTCAAAATTTCAGCAGCGCATCTATGAAACCCTTTGGGAGCTTGACTACTACAATCAAGGCATTGCACCCATCAATGGTTCTTTGGTTCAACGTTTTGCTTATTGGAAAACTGGGCTCAAAACATATCTGAACAACAACCTGTTGTTTGGCGTAGGTTCGGGTGATTTAAAAATAGCTATGCAACCACACTTTCTTGACTCAAAGCTAAAAGATCATGCAAAATTTTGGAACAAACCTCACAACCAATTCATTACTTTTTTAGTCTTGTTTGGAGCGGTTGGATGTCTAGTATTAATACTTACCATGCTCATAGCATTTAGTCACTCTAGCCTATTGTTTAAAATCGTCACGCTTGTTTTATTTTTATCTATGCTTACTGAAGACACCCTTGACACACAGGCAGGTGCTACAATTTTCAGCTTTTTTTATACCCTTTTAAGCTACAAAAAGTCTGAATAGTTTATCTTTACTTTTACTGTTTGTGAGTAAAAAGATTTCTATAGAGTTTGAATATGAATTTTATGATTCATTAAAGGGGCTTTCTAAAACTGATCAAGAATTGATCATTGCCTCAAGAAAAGCTGCAAAAAAAGCTTATTCACCTTATTCAAATTTTCATGTAGGCTCAGCTGTTTTATTAGATAATAAAAAGGTTATTACAGGAAACAACCAAGAAAATGTTGCATTTTCTGATGGTACTTGTGCTGAGCGCACTGCGCTTTTTTATGCTCGGGCCCAATACCCTAACAGTGCTATTGAAAAAATTGCTATTTCAGCTTACAGCAACAATTTTAAGCTCTCAAAACCCATTAGTCCTTGCGGAAGCTGTCGGCAAGTATTGGCAGAATATGAACACATACAAAGCTTTCCAATTGAGATTTTATTGGCTTCTAACTATGATGAAGTCTACAAAATAAAGGGTGCCACCCAACTGTTACCCCTTTTGTTTTACGAGAAAAACCTACAAGAAAACAATTAAGTTATGGCTAAAAAATTTGATAAAAAAACCTATTTAAAGTGGTTTGAATCGATGCTATTGATGCGCCGTTTTGAAGAAAAATGCGGTCAATTGTATACCATGCAAAAATTTGGCGGATTTTGCCACCTCTATATTGGCCAAGAAGCCTTACTGGCAGGCATGGTCTCAGCGATGCACAAAGACGATAATGTGATTACTGCCTACAGAGATCATGCGCACCCTATTGCCTTGGGTACGGACCCTAAATTGGTCATGGCAGAGCTGTATGGAAAAAAAACAGGCACTTCAAAAGGCAAGGGGGGCTCGATGCACATGTTTGATAAAAGCAAAAATCTTTTCGGAGGCCATGGTATTGTAGGGGGGCAAATCGGGCTTGGAGCAGGCATTGCTTTTGCTGAAAAATACAAAGGTACTAAGCGTGTAACCTACTGCTTTATGGGTGATGGTGCTACCCGCCAAGGCATTTTACACGAAACCTTCAACATGGCCATGATGTGGCAACTGCCAGTTGTGTTTGTGATTGAAAACAACGGTTATGCCATGGGTACTTCAGTTGAAAGAACTTCAAATGTGACCAAGTTGCATGAGTTGGGTGAGTCGTATGACATGCCTGCCATGCCCGTTGATGGCATGAGCCCAGAGGCTGTGCATGAAGCTTTTGCAAAAGCTGCTGAACACGCCCGCAAGGGCAAAGGGCCTTATTTACTTGAAATGCGCACTTATCGTTATAAGGGGCATTCAATGTCTGATCCAGCTAAATACAGAACTAAAGAAGAGCTTGCAGCATACAAAAAAGAAGACCCTATTGAAAAGGTTAGAGAAGTGATTTTAAAGCAAAAATATGCTACTGAGACTGCCCTTGAAAAAATTGCTGAAAAGATTCAAAAACAAGTTGCAGAGTGTGTTGAGTTTGCTGAACAATCTGAATTACCAGATGGCAGTGAGCTGTATAAAGATGTATACGTGCAAAAAGATTACCCATTTTTAAAACATTATTAGAATGGCTGAGATTATTAGAATGCCCAAATTGAGTGATACCATGACTGAAGGAGTGGTTTCAAAATGGCATAAAAAAATTGGAGAAACCATAAAATCTGGCGATTTACTCGCTGATATTGAAACCGATAAAGCCACTATGGAGTTTGAAAGTTTCAATGATGGAGTGTTACTGCACATAGGAGTAGAAGAAGGTGCAACTGCTCCTGTAAATGGAATATTGGCCATCTTAGGTAAAAAAGGAGAAGACATCTCTAAACTCTTAAAAGAAGAGGCGCAAAAGCAAGAAAAAACTGATGAACAACCAGTTCAGCAAAAAGCTGAGCCTGAAATAGAAAAACCACAACAAACACACACCCCTCCTCTTACTGAACCAGCTCAACAAACCCTAAAAACATCTGCAAGCTCATCCAGCCCAAAAAGTAATGTACAGATCAAGGCTTCTCCTCTTGCAAAAAGATTAGCCAAAGAAAAAAATATTGATCTTTCTCGCGTAAAAGGTACAGGAGATGCGGGTAGAATAATCAAAAGAGATGTTGAGAGTTTCTCAGGCGGTAGGTTCTCTAATGTATCTATGGTTGAAAGCTCGAATGAAGTGGCTGTTTCTCAAATGCGTAAAACCATTGCCAGAAGACTTGCTGAAAGTAAATTCTCGGCCCCACATTTTTACCTGACCATTGACATTGACATGAGTGAGGTGATTGCCTCTCGCAAGCTCATCAATGAGATTGCGCCTTCAAAAATATCATTCAATGACATTGTCATCAAAGCAGCCGCAAGAGCCTTGCAGGATCACCCGGCTGTGAACAGTGCATGGCTTGATGATCGCATCAGATATAATGATCATGTACATATTGGTGTGGCCATTGCCGTGCCAGATGGATTGGTAGTGCCTGTGGTAAAATTTGCAAATGGCAAACGTCTTTCAGATATTGCCAGTGCTGTAAAAACCTTTGCTCAAAAGGCAAAAGATAAAAAACTACAGCCTCAAGATTTTGATGGCAGCACCTTTACAATCTCAAATTTAGGCATGTTTGGCATCGAAGAGTTTACTGCCATCATCAATGCTCCGAACTCTTGTATTATGGCCGTAGGAGCGATTCGAGAAACACCAGTAGTGAAAAATGGTCAGTTGGTGATTGGCCAGCAAATGAAAGTGACCCTTTCTTGTGATCACAGAACAGTTGACGGGGCGAGTGGAGCTGCATTTTTAAATACCTTTAAAAAGTTGTTAGAGCATCCTGTCTTATTGCTAGGTGAACCCATGATCTAATTATGGTCAATACTCGTGCTTTTTGAGCATGATTTTACTTGATAAAAGAGCGAAGAGGTATCCTACCAAACTTACTGTAACAAGTACTGTAAATACATCTAAAAAAGACAGTGCTACAGGGTAGAACTCTACCACAGAACTTTCTAGAGCTAAAAGACCTATGTGTTGTTGAATCAATACCAATACAGCACCCAACAATACGCCTAAAAGAGCTCCGAAAAAGGCGATGAAAAACCCAGAGAAAATAAATACTCGCTGGGCATCTTTGAAGCTTAAGCCTATTGCTTTTAATGTCTTGAGTTCTTTTTTCTTATCTAAAATCATCATGGTTACTGAAGCTATCAAGTTCATGGCAGCTACGATTAAGACAAAAATTAAAATGCAGTAGGTGATCCATTTTTCAGTTTTATTGGTCTTATAAATAAGCTCGTTGAGTTGATCAATGGTTTGTACTTTAAAATCATTCCCTAAACGTGTTTGAATTTCTTGGGCTATTTCTTTTTTGTTGGTGTTTTCATCTAACTTAAGCTCTAAAGCTGAATACTCATCAGCCTGAAAACCAAAAAGGCGTTTAAAATAAGCTAAATTGACTAATATATACTTAGCATCAAAATCTTGATTGATCGCATAAATTCCTGTCGGATAAAGTACGCTTTGCCTGAAAGCAGCACTCGGGTTTAGGTTTGAAAAACGTGCAGATCTTTGAATGGCATATACCTGAACAGGGTCAGCAAATTCTCTAACAAACAAATTCATCTCCCTGGCAATGCCATATCCTATAAAAGCATAATTTGCAGCAGTATCTTCTATGTCATAAGTACCTTCATATGTTGTTGAAACAATAGATGTTAGACTGTCAAAATTTGCATCAACTCCTTTAAGCAAAACCACCTTTTCAGAGCCTTCGTAGTTGATGTAAGCCATCTCTTGAGCAGTTTTACTCACCAAGACAACTCCACTAAGGTTTGATATGTCATTGATTTGCTGTTCTGACAAGCTAAAGGTTTTTGCTTTTGAGGCCTCGATTTTTATTTGTGGATCAAAACTTGAATACAAAGAGCGAATCACATCATCTAAACCATTGAATGCAGAGAGTACGATAAGCATAGCCATAGCAGCAATAGCAATACTAAAAATAGAAATGTAAACTACTAGATTTAGAAAATTAAGTTTGCGTTTGGCTAAAAAATAACGCAACGATATTCTGATGTATGCGGGCATAAAAAAAGCGGCACAAAAGCCGCTTTAAAGTTAAGAGATTTTTTACGCTTACTGCACAATTAATTGCTGATCAAATCGTACTGAACCAATTTGACCTTGCAATAGGTAAATGCCTTTGCTTAATTGGTGTTGTATCATAAATGTATTTTGAGATTCAATTTTTTGATTCACAATACTTTGCATGAGCTTACCTGTCACATCTAATATGTTAAGATTTAAAAGTCCTGACTGGTTTGATCTGATTTGTAATGCTTGGCCTACTTGTAAAGGATTTGGAAAAGCCTCAACATTCAAAGATTTAAGGTCTATTGAAGTGGTAATGTTTTCAGTCACACTTGTAGAACTTAAATAAACTTGATCTCCAGAAGTCGTTCCGTTTGCATTTGTACTATTTACAGCTGCATAAAATGTAACACTTCCTGTATTTGCTGATGGAGCAACCCACTGAAATACCCATGAGTTATTTGAAGTAGTACTTTGTTTTTGAGCAGCATAAGCACCGTTACTCAAGACTTGAGCATCGTTACTGGCCAAGAATTCACCCGCTAAGTTGCCTGAAGCATCTTTAGCTGTAATTTCAAAACCATTGACACTGTTATTACTCGGGGTAGAAACAGTGATTGAGTAAGTCTGTCCTGCCAAATACACATCAGATGAAATATCATGCGCAATTAAGTTAGCCGTTTGCGTACTTCCAGTATGACAATCAGTACAATTACCTTCACCAGGAGCTCCTGTTTTAGCCGGAGGAGGAGTAGATGAAAACGCTTCTACTTGCGCTGTATTTGAAAAGAAATAAAATGTAATGCCTGCAATAGCAAGACTAGAAAAAAATAGTTTTTTAAGCATAAGGGTATAATTTGAAGTTAAAGTATAAATTTTTTGACAATCATCTGATTAAAATCATCATGATTTGCATTAGAATTTCCAATCAGGTTTATCTATTTGTAAAAGTGCTTCAACCAATAAATCAATACTGGCCTGTGTGTCTTTTTTGTTGCACATTTCAACGGTTTGGTGAATGTGTCGGGTCGGAATTGAGATGCTGCCTGCTATTGATCCGCCTGGGGTCATGCGTTGTAAGTTTGCTGTGTCAGTGCCACCACCTGTAAGCAATTCGGTTTGCCATTTGATTTTCTTTTTATCGGCCGTGTCTTTTAAAAACTGTACCATACGATAATCACAAATGGTCGATGAATCCATGATCTTAATGGCGGTGCCCCCACCAAGCTCACTCACCTTTTCTTCGGGTCTTGCGCCAGGTACATCAAAGGCAATGGTGGTATCTAAATTGATCGCAAAATCTGGTCTGATGCTTTGAGTAGCGACCTGCGCTCCGCGCAAACCTACTTCTTCTTGTACCGTAAATACACCATAAAAATCATAGGCCGGTTTTTTGAGCTTTTTCAAGGCTTCAATTAAGATGAATACACTGATTCTATTGTCTAGGCTCTTGCAATTGATCTGCTCGCCCATTTCTATCAATCCACGATCTCTTGTTATTGGATCTCCTACCTTGATGTACTTTTCAACCTCTTTTTTTGAACGACCTAAATCAATGAAATAGTCTTTGGTGCTGGGTGTTTTTTTACGCTCCTCTGGGCTCATCACATGAATGGGTTTGCTGCCCATTACTCCTATAATGTCTTTTTTACCATGAATGATCACGCGTTGCGAGGTCAAGGTTTTAGGATCAAATCCACCCAAAGTATGAAACTTCACAAAACCTTTATCGTCAATATGCTTTACGATAAATCCAATCTCATCCATGTGCGCTGCAGTCATTACTTTTTTAGCAGAAGATTTGCCTTTTTTCAGAGCAATTACATTGCCCATATTGTCAACTTCAATCTTATCGACAAAGGGTTTCACCTCTTTGATGATCAATTGTCTGATTTTAGTTTCAAAACCAGGAGCGCCTGGTGTTTCACAGATTTTTTTGAGTAGTTTAATGTCTAATCCCATCTTCTTTTATTTTACGTAGCTTAATTTTAACATATTACTTTTTCCTCGATCGGTTATCGGCATGGAGGCGATATTAATCACCAAATCATTTTCTTTTACATAGCCTTTTTTGCGCAACAAAAATTTAATGTCTGCAATCGTATGATCGGTACTCACAAACTTATCATAGTACAAACCATGCACTCCCCAATACAAGCTTACGGTATTTAAAATACCCACATTACTCGTACAAGCAAACACATTGGTTTTGGGTCTAAAACTAGAAACTTTTAAAGCTGAATATCCAGAGAAGGTCATGGTTACAATCGCTTTGACATCAACTGTTTCAGTTAGTTTGCAGGCATTCTCACAAATGGCATCAGAAATCGTGCGCTCTGTATTTTCTTTTGATGGAAAACTTTTGTGATAAATCTCCTGCATGCGCTCGGTGTTGAGCACAATCTTTTTCATCATTTCGATCACCTTTACAGGAAACTTTCCCACTGAAGTCTCTCCACTCAGCATCACAGCATCTGCCCCATCAGTTACGGCATTTGCCACATCACTTACCTCAGCTCTAGTGGGCGTTACACTCTCAATCATAGTTTCCATCATCTGAGTAGCAATAATCACAGGTTTTGCTTGCTCATGGCATTTTTTCACAATGCTTTTTTGAATTACAGGCACTCGCTCAATAGGCACCTCAACGCCTAAATCACCACGTGCCACCATAATGGCATCAGCCTCTTTAATTATGTCATCAATCTCTTTGACTGCTTCTGGTTTTTCAATCTTAGCAATCACCTTGGCTTTTTGACCCGCTTCTTGAATCAAATGTTTAAGCTCAATCACATCAGGAGCACAGCGCACAAAAGAAAGGGCAATCCACTCAATATCTTGGGTCAACACAAATGCCAAATCTTTGCGATCATTATCAGTCAAAGAAGGCAGTGAAATATTGGTGGTAGGTAGATTAATGCCTTTGCTGGTAGAGAGTATTCCACCATGCAATACTTTAGCTTTGACCTCGTCTTTTTTATTTGAAGATATGGCTTGTAGATGCAGTTTTCCGTCGTTAATCAAAATCATATCATCGGCTTGAACATCTTTGCAAAACAGCTTGTACTTCACAGGAATTACGCCTTTTTCGCCCAATACTTTTTTAGTCGTTAAAGTCACAATCTGATCATTTTCTAAGAGCATTTTATTGCCCTTGATCTCTCCTACTCGAAGTTTTGGCCCTCCTAAATCAGCCAATAAAGCTACATGCGTGCCCATTTCTTGGTTTAAAGCAGACACATGATCAATCACCTTTTTGTGATCTTCATGCGTGCCGTGTGAAAAATTAAGTCGAAAAACATTGACCCCTGCCTCGATCAAAGAAGCTAATACTTCTTTGCTGTTAGAAGCTGGGCCAACTGTGGCGACAATTTTGGTTTTATTTAAAAGCATAGGCTGCGTAATTAAAGAAAAGATACACATTATTTTCTTTACTTTTGGCCCGTGCAGCTAATTGATGTTATTATTTTATTGCCCTTACTTTATGGTTTTTACAAAGGCTATCGACAAGGACTAATCTATGAGTTGATCTCTTTGATTTCTTTATTTGTAGCGGTATATTGCGCGTTTAAATTCTCATTTATTGCCACACATTATGTGCAGAGTAATGGGTGGATTTCTGAGCAGTACAGTTCAATTGTGGGTTTTGTACTGACCTTTATTCTGGCCATTATCTTAATTCAGTTTGTAGGCAAGATGATCAACACTTTCATCAAAGCTTTGAAACTTACCACGGTAAATAAACTTTTGGGTGGATGTTTTGGTGCTTTGAAATTGTTTGTTTTTGTCTCTGCCTTTTTATTGGCTATTGATGCAGCGAATGAAAAATTTGCATTTATTGAGCCTTCGGTTTTAGAGGCTAGCGTGTTGTATAAACCTGCTGTTAGTGTGGCGCAGGTGTTGGTGCCTTATGTGAGGGGATTGTTTTAAGTAGATTTCTTCACTCATCACATAAAATCGTCTAGAAAAATGAGCAAACCCGCCTAAAAAATCGGAATGCTTCGCCCGGTTTTTTTTGTCGCATAGGCCAGCGCTGCTTTGCACTTTTTCTGCCGATTTTACGATTGATTCGTTCAGAAACTACTTAAAATCTCCTACACCTTAACCCTGCTCAGTTCTATTGTAGTCCCAAAAAATACGGCAAGCCTTCTGGTCAGCATCTTTCTTTGAACCAGAGACGCCCACTGTTTGCACATCTCCATCAATAAATAGAGTAGCCAAAAACTTTTTTTGAGGCAATTCTTGAGACTCTAATTTCCATTTTTTGCCCATACGTTGCGCCCACTCAATCACCTCTCCTTTATAGTTATGTGCTTTTTCACTAGCCATGTTTAAATCAATGTGTCGATCAAAAAATTGTACTACTACTTTTTGAGTGCGCTTGTAGCCTCGATCTAAATAAATCGCTCCAAAAAGTGATTCTAAGGCATTGCCATAAACAGAAGTGCGTTCACTTAAATTTCTGCCATCAGTTTTAAGCATTTGATCGACGCCTATTTCTCTGGCGATCTTGCCCAATGTTTTGCGACTCAATAAAAAAGATTTGAGTTTGGTGAGCTCTCCTTCAGTTTTGTCATCGAAGCGCTGCATTAAATAATCTCTAATAATCAACTCAATTACGCCATCTCCTAAAAACTCTAAGCGCTCAAAGGTACTTACCGCTGCTTTTTTCTCTTTGGAGGAATGTGTGAGGGCTTTTGAATACCAGTGGGTACGATATACAAAAACACCAAACTTTTCATACATAAACCTTCTAATACTTGCCTTTGGCAAAAAAGGTATGAGAATTTGGCCTAACATGTATTTTAAGAAAATCGCTTAAAGATTACCGAAGCGTTGTGGCCCCCAAAGCCGAAAGTATTACTGATGGCAACATCTACCACTCTTTTCTGAGCTTTATTTAAAGTTAGATTTAGTGCAGAATTGATCTGCTCATCTAAAGTAGAGTTATTGATGGTTGGCGGAACAACACTGTCTTGAATCGCCATGATGCTGGCAATTGATTCAATAGCTCCTGCAGCACCCAGTAAGTGCCCTGTCATTGACTTGGTTGAGCTGATGTTAAGCTTGGTGGCATGCAAGCCAAACACCTGTTCAATGGCTTTGGTCTCAACAATATCTCCTAAGGGTGTTGATGTTCCATGCACATTGATATAATCTACACTTGAAGGGTCAAGATTCGCGTCTTTAAGTGCTTCTTGCATGACTTTTATTGCTCCTTTTGCTTGTGGGTGTGGAGCTGTTAAGTGGTGGGCATCAGCAGACATCCCTCCACCCATAACTTCTGCATAAATTTTTGCCCCTCTTTTTTGAGCGTGTTCTAATTCTTCTAAAATAATCGCGCCAGATCCTTCACCCAAGACAAATCCATCACGATTTTGGTCAAAAGGTCTTGATGCTGAAGTAGGATCATCATTTCTAGTAGATAGTGCTCTTAGAGCGTTGAATCCACCAATACCTGCTTGATTCACTGCAGCCTCGCTTCCGCCTGAAACAATCACATCTGCCTTGCCCAATCGAATGTAATTAAAGGCATCAATCAATGCATTGGTAGAAGAAGCACAAGCAGATACAGTCGTGAAATTAGGACCTGTAAATCCATGTTTCATAGAGATGTGCCCAGAGGCAATATCGGCAATCATTTTTGGGATAAAAAACGGATTGAATCGCGGAGTTCCATCGCCTTGATTAAAGGCTGTTACCTCATCAAAGAAAGTAACCAATCCACCAATGCCACTGCCCCAAATGACACCTACACGGTCTTTATTGACCTCATCTAGGTTGGCATCTTTAATCGCTTGATCAGAGGACACCATAGCATATTGACCGAACAAATCAAGCTTTCTAGCCTCTTTGCGATCAAAATAGTCTTGCGGGTCATACCCTTTTACCTCACAGGCAAATTGGGTTTTAAACTTTGAGGCATCAAAATGTGTAATGGGAGCTGCTCCGCTATTACCAGCAACAAGAGCCTTCCAATAACTCTGAAGATCATTCCCCAGAGGAGTAATTGCGCCTAAGCCTGTAACAACTACGCGTTTAAGCGCCATGAAATTATTTTGTGTTTTCTTCGATGTAGCTTACCGCTTCTCCGACAGTAGCAATGTTTTCTGCTTGATCGTCAGGAATAGCAATGTTAAACTCTTTTTCGAATTCCATGATTAGTTCAACGGTGTCTAATGAATCAGCACCTAAATCATTGGTAAAGCTTGCCTCAGTGTTCACTTCTGACTCATCAACGCCTAACTTATCTACAATAATGGCAACTACTTTTGATTTAATATCTGACATAACCTTTGTTTTTGTGTTATCAGACAAATGTATATAAAAAAAGTATTGAGGTAAACTTTTTTTAAAAAACCCTCTTAACCCTTTGATAAACATGATTTTGCGCACCAAATCCAGCATAAAAACGCGCTAAACCTTCTTGATCTGAGCCTTCAAAATCAAGCTGTGTAGCCTTTTGAGCCTTTTCTTGAATGATTTGATCAATCAAATAAGGCATGGCTGAAGTACTTTTACCAATAGCAGAAGTAGAAGAAAATAAAAAATAATACCTACCCAAATATTGAGTAAACACAATGCCAGCAGCAAAATCATTGTAAAGATTGACCTGAACAAGCTCAAGGGCATTGTGCTGATCAGCTTGGTGTATTAAATGTTTTAGAATTTTATAAAAAGAAGGTTTTAACTTAATTTCTTGAGCTTTTGTTTGCTTAAAACAGGCTATAATTTCATCTGCATTTTTTGGATTAAAAACCTCAAAGCTGTTTTCTTGCGCCCGTTTAATATTGCGTTTGGTGTTTTTGCTGTACTGCTTTTGAATCTCACTATATGGCTTTTGAAGATCTAACACAAAATTATTGCGCTCTATGCTTTTTTCATCTAGAGCTTTGTTGTGCAGATGAATATCTGTTTTTATACAAAAGGGCAGCTGTTTTATGAATAATTTTAACGCCTCAGCACTTAATGGCTGAGCTGAAAAGACTCCTAATTGTTGGGCAAATTGAGGTTGTAATAACCTTTTAAGACCCATTTTATAATTGTAGGTCAAGGGCATTACAATCTCATAATCTTTGTAAATCATGGCTTGCCAACCAGGACTGACAATATCTAAATACCAGCTTAGAGCATAAATCAGTGGAGTATGTGCCTTTGTGATGGCCGCATCCCATTTTGAAACATCAATTTGATGTCTATTGAGTATGTGTATGGCTTTGCTCAAAGAGTTGTTGAATTAAATCTTTATGTTTTTGTACATCATGGTCTTTGTCAAGGGCAAATAAATGAGAATGAAACACCATGCAATTATAGCCATTTATTTGTTTGAGCAGCGCGATTGTTTCTTTTGCTTGCTTCTCTATGGCAAGCATCTTATTTTTTGTTTTAGTTACATGAATGTCCATCATCCAAAAAGGATACACCAACAACTCAGTAGTTTTTTCTTGGCTTAAATCATACCAATAAAAAGGGTTTGAACATGAAGCTCTAAAACCCATGGTATTAGGGTAGCCCATAGAGTAATCTTTAATGATACCTGCCCCTAGTAAAGCATTGTAAGTATCTGGAAATTCAAGAGCAATGAAATGTTGGCGTGAAGCCTCAACCTTGGTGTAATCTTCAAGAATTCGTTTTTCTTCTTTGAGTTTTTGAGCGTCTAAAAAGGCGTGATAAGAAGGGTGGAGTTGAACTCTTGCAGTGCCTTTCAGGGCAGTGAAAAGATCTTCTAGGGCCCAGTAAGAAATGGGTGGAGGGTCGATCTTGAAGTGCGACCCCGTATTGAGAAAGTAGGTGGGTAGAGTGTTGAATTTTTTAGAAAGGGAGGTGAAGAAAGAGAGATGGTTATAGGGGTCTTCTTTTGTTTCTAAATAGCGCTTGTATTGTTTAAACCTACCTTTTAATAATGATTTGAATGCTGTTGTAATGTTCGATTGGTGCTTAAATGCAAAAGGCTGGTCAACATCTATGGTAGACTCAAACTGATAGGCTTTCTTTGAAAATCTTAGAGTTTTAAACTCTGTTTTGAGTTTTGTTTTAAAATCAGTAATCCATAGATCAATCAAAGGCACTCTTAAAAAATCGTGCTGATGAGCAAGAGCGTGCTCAAATTTAAAGCGTTTGTACTGATCAAAAGCACTTTGGCTTGCTGTGTACTCTTCATATCGTGAAATCAAGTAAAAAATCGCAGCAAACAGATCAAACTCTAGAATATTACTAGTAGTCTTAAAAAAATAGACATTAGAACTCTTATATATCTTAATTTCTTTGTCAGTAAGCCCTTTTTCAAATAACAAACTTACGGGCTCTATATAAACTCCCTTGGTTTGTGCTGCATATGACAGTTTTGGTAAACTTGATTTTTGAAAATCTTTTAAATCATTTGTTAGCTTAAAGTGTAGACCTATAAACCCTGAGAGTTGGCTTAACACATAGGTTAGCCTGCTAGAAGTTTTTTCGCTGTATACTAAAAGTGTATTCAAAGCTCTTTGGGTGGATGGGCTAGTGCCATAAAAAAAGTCCTTACGAATCAATTATCGCAAGGACTTCTTTTTACAATTTCTTTTTTTGCTTACTTTTTTGCTGCTAAAGAAGCTACAAACTTGGTCAACTTTGACTTTAAGTTTGCTGCTTTGTTTTTGTGGATAATGTTTCTTTTAGTCAACTTATCTAACATAGAAACAACCTTTGGTAATTCTTTTTCAGCTTTTTTCTGATCAGTAGCATTTCTTAAATCTCTAACTGCATTACGAGCAGTTTTATGCTGGTAACGGTTTAAAGTCTTTTTACGCTCATCAGATCGAACTCTTTTTAATGCTGATTTATGGTTTGCCATAGCTTCTGTTACTTTTGGGAGGCCAAAGATAGAAAGTTATTTACGCTTTAGCAAGGGCTTTAAGTAAAAATATCTGATATTGTGCCCTACCACAGAGCCAAGTGCCGCACCCAAAAGCCATCCACCCAAAACATCTAAAGGATAATGCACACCTAAATACACTCTGGTAAAACCAATAAATAAGGCCCAAGAAATCAAGAACAACTTAGAAAATCGACCTAAGGGTAGCACGCTAATAAAATAAAGAACTACACCCATAAAATTGGCAGCATGTGAAGAAACAAACCCATAGGTGCCTCCGCAGTGGTTTTTAACTAGCTCAACTTGACCCATAAGCTCTAGGTTGTGACAAGGCCTGTAGCGTTGAAAGACCTCTTTAAAGGCATGCACTGAAAGCCCGTCTGTCAAAAAAATTAAAATCCCCAAGCCTACAAAAATCAAAATTCGATTGTGTGTGCTACTGTGCGATTTGAAAATCATATACATTAAAAACACATAAATCGGCAGCCAAATAAGGCCTTGAGTAGCTAGCAACATAAACTGATCTAACCACTCTGGATAAACCCCGTTGATGGCTAAAAAAATCTGGTGATCAAAATCTTCTATGTATTGAAAGAAACTCAAAAATCAAAGTTTTGTGTGTGGGCCTTTAGGGTGTTTTTCAAAAGAGAGGCAATGGTCAAAGGACCTACTCCACCCGGAACAGGAGTGATATAACTTGATTTTTCAGCTACTTGCCTAAAGCACACATCTCCTTTCAGTACATATCCTTTTTTGGTATTCGGGTCATCTTCTCTATGAATACCCACATCAATAATTACTGCATTTTCTTTGATCATATCAGCAGTGATGGCTTCTTTTTTGCCCATAGCAACAATTAAAATATCTGCTTTTTGAGTAATTGAAGCCAAATTTTGGGTGCGGCTATGACAAATAGTAATGGTGCAGTTTCCTGGCTTTGCTTTTTGGGCAAGCATAATGCTGATGGGCATTCCTACAATATTGCTTCGCCCCAACACCACACAATTCTTACCTTCTGTTTCAATATCATAAAATTTTAAAAGCTCTAAAATACCTGATGGAGTAGCAGGCTTTAGGCCTTGAAGACCAATGGTCATTTTTCCGATGTTTTCTGGATGAAAACCATCGACATCTTTCTTGGGGTCAATGGCTAAAATTATTTTCTTAGCATCGATGTGACTGGGCAAAGGCAACTGAACAATAAAGCCACTGATTTGATCGTCATTGTTGAGTTTTTCAATTTCTAACAACAGTGCCTCTTGCTTGATGTTTTCAGAATAAGAAAGCACGCTTGAGTTAAAGCCTACTTTTTTGCAAGCCCTCATCTTTGCATTGACATATGTTTTACTAGCAGGATCTTCTCCGACAATTACGGCACACAAATGTGGTTTTTGCTCTAAACGCTGAGTTTGAACTTGTATTTTTTCAAATAGATGTTGTGCTGTTTTTTTACCGTCTAGAATTGTCATGAAAGTAAAGTTAAAAACTAATATTTAAGTGCCCTATCCTTCCATTTAGGCTTTAAGACAAAGCCCATATAAAGACAGCTTAACAGGTAAAAAGGATAACAAAATGATAATATAAAGCTCTGATGTTCTTTAAGGCCTGCCCGATCTCCAACAAACAAATCGATGACTATTTTAACAATTACAATAATTAAAAATTCTGGCCAAAAGAAAGCCAAAATCAGGGCAAAGAAAAACAAAAGATTCGCTATGCTAAACAATGCTCCTATAAACCAGGTAAAGGCATGCTTGACTAAAAATGTTTTTTTTGCCCACCGCACCCTTTGTTCAAAAAACTCATTTACATCATTCGGATAAACAGTAAAACAATGCTCTTTATTTAAAAACCCTATTTTTCGATAAAACTTCTTGTGAAAATCTTGCATCAAAAACACATCATCTCCCGAAGCAATATGTTGATTTGACTCATACGCACCCACCTGATCAAACCCTTGCTTTGTATACATCAAATTTGCTCCGCTGTTCATCAAAGGACGATGCGCTTTTAAAAATTGCTCAGAAAGATAATTCAAGAGTTTTCTTTCTTGGTAAATGAACCATTGCATTTCAGTTTTAGGAGCATGGTAATGCACACTTCCGCAAAGCATTTTCAGGTCTTTAGCATCAAATTCACCCAACATTTCTTTGGCCCAAAAAGGGTCGTAAATACAATCAGCATCAGCCGTAAGTATGGTTTGGTTCTTTGATTTGTCAACCCCCATCTTAAGCGCTGCTTTTTTTCCTTTTTGATCAGCCTCTAAAGCCCATAACTGCACATTTAAAGTTCTGTGGTTCTTGATAAACTGTTGTGCGATTTCTTTAGAGCGGTCTGTTGAATGATCATCAACTAAAATAAGCTCAAAGGCTTTAGCATCTGTTTTTTGAGCGGCAATAGAATCTAAACAGTCCTTTAAATGCAACTCTTCATTTCTAAAAGCTATTATGATGGATAAGCTGCTGCTTTTTTTTGCAGTTTTAATGTTGTGGCTGTTTTTATAAAACATGACCCTGATCAGCACAAAGGCATAGGTCAGAATAACCAGAAAAAAACAGTTGAACAACAGCATAAAACAAAGATAAAGTTTTGTACTTTCATACAAGTAGTTTAAGCGTTGAAAGAGAAAATTATATTGGGCGTTGATCCAGGAACAACCGTTTTAGGATATGGCATTATCAATGTCAAAGGCAATCAAATTAAAATGATTGCCGCCGGAGTGATCGAGCTTAAAAAGCTAGAAACCCACTATCAAAAACTGCAAAAAATCTATGAAAAACTCGATGCGCTAATCAAAGAATACAAACCAGATGAGTTTGCCGTAGAAAGCCCTTTTTTTGGCAAAAACGTACAATCCATGCTCAAACTAGGTAGAGCGCAAGGCATCACCATTGTCTGTGCCATGAACAATGGTCTTGAGGTGTTTGAATACAGCCCTAAAAAGATCAAACAATCAGTTACCGGCAGTGGCAATGCTTCAAAAGAACAAGTTGCCTCGATGCTTTCTACACTTTTAAACACCAAAGAAATTCCTAAAGTCTTAGATGCTACAGATGCTTTGGGAGCAGCAATCTGTCATCACTTTCAAAAAGGGCGAGATGCCTTAAACTTTAACAGTTCTAAAAAGTACTCTGGGTGGAGTGGATTTGTAAAGAACAACGAAAAGCGCATTCAATAAGGTGCTTATTTAACCAGCTTTTGAATCAAAAGACGTTGATTGTGTTGATCAACAACATTCAAGTAATAAATGCCCTTTGATAGTTTTTGGGTGGATAATGTAACTTGATTTGAGTTTGTAGGTTGTTCGACGACCACCGCCCCTAGGTTGTCGAACAACCTGATTTTAGAAGATGGAGTTAAACCAGAAATAAAGAGTTGCTCTTTAAAAGGGTTAGGAAAGACCTTTAGCTCACTTTTATTCATCAGCGAGGTTGACGTAGGAATATCAAGCCCTGTGGTGAAATTCCATACATCACTCCACTGAGAGGTGTCTTGCCCTGTAATGTAGGCGGCTCTCCAATAATAAGTTGTTTGAGGTAATAAATTACTTGATACCTCAAATTCTGTATCTGTATTATTGGGTGATTGATCAATATAATCTGTCATCTGCTCTTGTAGTAGTGCAGAAGAAAAATCAGCTGCAGTGTCTAGCTGCAAAATATAATGCTCAACTTGATCGACTGATTTGAAATCTAAAGTAGGTTGTAAAATCACGTCTTGGGCATTTGTTTGAGGATCACTCAAGACCACCGTGTTTTTATAAATACCCGTAATGTTTATATCATCAATGTAAATGTTGTTTCCTCCCTTGCCGGTAAACTCAAACTTAAATTGAAAGCCTTCTTTCAAGAAAAAGTTAGGAATACTAGCCGTAAAGCTCTTCCAATCATCATCTGATGAAGGCACAAATGCAGCTGTTTGAGGCTCAACACTCTTTAATGTTGGACCCAATCTGAGTGAGCGCATCAACCAAGTATTTCCACAATCTGAAGAAATTAATAACCTCAAAGCATCTTGATCAGTTGCTTGCTTTTGAGCATAAGCCACTTTATAGGTCATGGTAGCTGATAGCATTGGGCTTAAATCTAAACCAGAACTGTATAGCGTTGATGTTTGCTCAGTAGTTGATGAAAAATTATTAATCGAAACACTGCTTGTGCTTTGATATCCTACAGTTGAATTAATTTGAAACGGGTATTGGTCTTCGTCAACCATCCATTTGTTTGAAGGAATTACATCAGCCTCAAAGCTTTCTTGATAAGGTAAGAAGTTTTGCTGAGGATCAACCACCAAAACAAAAGACTGCTTAAGCGCACTCAAGGTATTTTGCGTATTTGAAACCTGCAACAATACATCATACAAACCAGGCTGATCATAGAGCACTTCTTGCTTGGGTTCAATAGAAGATGACGGGCTTGCACCTGAAAAACTCCAAGTTCGATCACATACTCCATACTCAGAAAAATCTTGGTACAATACAGTATCTTGCCTACAAACAATTTTTTTATCTACATCAACACGCACCTCAACCAACTGACTTACACCTGTTGCATTTAAATTGCTTTGAGTAGATAAGTTGTTGCGATCAGAAATAGATGAGTTTAAGGTGTTTTGCATTCTAAGGGCCTGTCCTTCTGTAAACATGGCATTACAAAAAGAATACTCCATGTAATTTTGAATATTATCTAGACTTGAGCATGACTCACCTGATAGGTTACATGAACTCCAACCAACCGTGTTGGGCGTGTCAAATACTCCATCATCGTCAAAACAATTGTCAGGCAATCCTGGGTCATTTGACCCTCCCCAGAGATGGTCTAAATTTAACCAATGACCGATTTCATGTGTCAAAGTTCTCTCATCGAATCCAATCACATCAGCTCTACAAAAAATGGCATCGTTTTCAGGATTGTTTTGCATCCATGCGGGCAAATAAGTAAATCCACCAATGCCTTCACCTACTGTTCTGCCTGTATATACATTTAGGTATTTAGAACGTGGCCATTGACGATTGTCTGTCCAAGGGCTTGAAAAACTGGGTGCATCTGTCGTTTGAGTGGTTTCGTATCGAACAATGCCTGTTGTTGGATTGCCAAAAGGATCAATGCGTGCCAATCGAAACTCAAAGCCCGCATTGCCAATAATTGATTTAAAAGCATCAATTACTTCAGAAGTATCAGCATTTTGCTTATTAAAATCAAGGTTTAAACGTCTTACTTGCTCATGAATGGTTTCATCTGAAAGATTTTCACTGCCATTGTTGTGCAACACGTGAAACACGATAGGAATAATGTAATTGCTTCCACAAGAAGTGCTTTGAGCAGACTTTTGTTGTAAGTTTTGATCAGCGCCCTGGTCAAGCAAGCTTTGTGCTTGTTTGATGTTTTGATATTCTAGCGGATCGTTTTGCTTAATGTACTCTATGTAATCATAAGTAGAACAGGCATGCTGAGCAGTAAGATTACTCAAAGCCACCCATAGAACACTAAATGTTAAACAAAGATTTCTCATGAGCCTTCTTATTTATGAATCAATAACTTTTGGGTTGTTTGATCGCCTTTTTGATTGCTCAATCTTAAATAGTACATCCCAGCAGGTAATTCTTGAACAAAGAATTGAAAAGCCTGATCTTTCTGAACCAATGCATCACTAAAATAGTTTTCAATGTGTCTACCCGTAAAATCAAACAAATCTAAAGAGAGTAATTCTTTGCCTGTTGTATTTAAAGCAACAGTCACAAAATCTTTTGTTGGATTCGGAAATACATGCAGGCTGTTTTTCGAGGCAAAAACATCAGGTAAAGAAAGGCTTGGATCAACCATAAAACTCCATGGAGCTGACCAAGCTAAAGGCAAGCCATTTTGAATGTATCTAACCCTCCAATAATAAGTTGTGCCTTTGACCAATCCATTGACATCAAACTCTGTATCACTGTTGTAGTGTTGATTGTCAATATAATTAAAAGTCTGTTGCTGTAGGTTAGGTGAATTAAACCCCGCATCAGTATCAAACTGTACTTCATAGGCATCTACTGCAGTGGCCTGCGCTTTCCAATCTAGGGTAGCACTGTAATCTTGAATGAGTGACTGATCTTGAGGAGACGATAAAATAATATCAGTAGTAAAGGTTCCGTCAACTTCAAAAGCATCAAAATAAAAGTTGTTTCCACCTCCAGAAATAAACTCTATTTTAAACATCATTCTATCAGTTAAGTCATTGGCTCCCATTGTGAAAGTATGATTCTTCCACTCTGAATCATCTGCAGGCACAAAACTACCCGTTTGATTGTCAGCAGAGAAAAGCGTAGAGGCTGGTCGAATGTATTTTAAAGTCCAAGTTTGCCCACAATCTTTAGAGAAGTAAACATTCATCTTATCAACGTTGGTGATTACTTTTCTAGCAAAAGCTGTTTTAAAACTTACCGCTGCAAAACTCATGTTTGAAAGGTCAAACAAGGGTGAAATCAACACATCAGTATTGCCAGATGTATTAAGAGTATTGTTTAGGTAAATGCTTGAAGAAGAGCTATACCCAGAAAGTGCTGAACTTTCAAAAGTGATCACATCTTGCTCAACATTATCAACATCCCAATCTAATGAAGGAATGGCAATGCTTTCAAAATCTTCATTAAATGGAGCTGCCTTACCTTCAGGTTGAATGACTCTTACAACTCCTTGCTTATTTACAGATAGATTGCCAGAAGCATTGGTCACAGCAAGAGAGATGTCAGAAAATCCTTCAGTAACAAAAATCATTTCAGGATCTTGAGTACTGTAACTACCAGCATTTGTAGCATTCCAAGACCAAGAAGTTGGCCCATGATAAGAAGCGTCTAACACCTTAAAAGTGTCGCCCACACACGCTACTGATGAAGGTACTAAAAAATCAGCCACACATAAATTATCATTGCCATCAGTACCAGTAGCAGCTAGATTGGCCGCCGTCCAGAGGTTGTTGCGTTGAGAAAGGTTTGAATTCAAAGCAGCATTCATTCTATCTGCTTGCCCTTGGGTAAACATGTGCGTGCAAGCAGCATAATTCATGAAGTTTTGCACGTTATCTAAACTACCACAAGTGGTAGAAGCAGTATTGCACCCTGATGCATTACCAATACAATTAGGAGTATCTGACACCCCATCATCAGTATTGCATGCAGCAGTGATTCCGATCTCTCCATTACCCCAAGTATGCGCCAAATTAATCCAATGGCCTACTTCGTGTGTCAATGTTTTTCCATCAGCATTTGAAGCTGTTTCAATAGTCCCTAAAGCGGAGTGTCTAATCACAATACCATCAATTTGAGGGCTAAAATTTGCAACAGATGGATATTGAGAATAGCCCAAGACAATGCCTTGGCCAGATCCACCCACATCAATTGATTTAACAACCCATACGTTTAGATATTTTTCTCTTGGCCATTGATTGATTTTTGAATTGTTATCAGCACTATTGGTCAAAGCTGTCTCATAACGGTTAATTCCGTTGGTACAATTACCCTGAGGATCTTTTTGAGCCAATTTAAATTCAATTTCAGAGTCAGCTGCAATACCTGTAAAATCAGCAATTACACTAGAGAAATCAGCGTTTGTTTTGCGCATGTCTTCATTCAACACTCGAAGGCCATCTAAGACTTGTCTGTCTGAAATGTTTTCTGTTCCGTTCTCATGTAGAATATGAAAAACAATAGGAATGGTTTTCACAACTGATGATGCCTTTTGATGTTGATAAGCAGCAGCCTCTTGCTCAGCTTGTAATTTTGCAGCTTTGATCTGTGATACCAAATGAGGATTGGCTTGAATAAATTGCTGCTCGGCCAATCTGTGTCCACAAGGTTCTTGTGCCAAGAGTGCAGTTGAAACAATGCCTGTCAGTAGAAGAAGTATATTTTTCATAGCTTAGATGTTAGTGCCCCACAAATGTAACTCATAAAAAAGAAACCATAGTCTTAGGGGGGAGTTATTCAGAATTTATAAATTTAAGATATATTTCGTTTTTTGTCAACCCCGTAAACCATGGCTAAATACTTAACCCTAGAAGAAGCTAAGCAACATACTTTAAAGAGTGAAAGTACTCTTAGAAGACTGGTGAGAACCTGTTTGAAAGATGCCAAACTGAAGAAAAACATCAAAACCAAAAAGTTGGCCAATGGCGGATACCAGTACTTGATCAACAGTGCATTGCTCGATGAGAAGTACCAAAAAATAGACAAAAAAACCTCAGCAGTGGGCGCCACATCCACCCCAAAAAAAAGCATTAAAAAACCTTCTAAAAAAACTGTAGAAACACCAAAAAAACAAGACAATCAAACCATTGAGGTTTTACAGCAATACATTCAAACACTTAAAAGTCAATTAGAGGTTAAAGATGCTCAAATTGCCGCTAAAAACAATCAAGTCTCTGAACTGTTAGAACGCGATCGAGAAAGTAATTTACTGCTTGAGCGTATCAATCAAGCATTGATCAAATACAAAATACCTGAATACATTGAAACACAGGTTGTTGAAGTTGAACAAATACCAGAAAAAAGCCCTATAATTGAGGTTAAAAAAGAGCCTGAACATTCAAAGCCTGCAAAAAAGAAAAAGAAGAAAAAAAACAAAAAGGGCAAAGCAACTTTTTCAGATTGGCTCAATCAATTTTAAGACATGCCTCAGCCCAAAATCAAAGCGCTGATTGACTTTTTAAGTGCTGGTTACAAGAAGGGCCTAGCAGGTGAACACGCTCATGAAAAATTAGCTCCTAAAGGCAGACTCAAACCTGATCAATTTGCCAATAAAATTGCTTTGGCAAAAAAAAGTGCTGTATTGGCACTCTTTTATTTAAAAGAAGGAAAAGAATATTTGCTGTGTATTAGGCGCCCTAAATATGAGGGTACCCATAGCAATCAAATTGCTTTTGCTGGAGGTAAATGCGAAGATGAAGACCAAGATTATTTAGATACGGCTCTGAGAGAAACGCATGAAGAGGTGGGCATTTATAAAGATGAGATTCATGTGGTTGGAAAGCTCTCTTCACTGTATATTCCACCAAGTAATTTTTATGTGCAACCTTTTTTAGGAGTTTGCTTGAGTGAAAATCCGAAATTTAAACCAGATCAAAGAGAAGTTGAAAAACTGATTGAAATTGAACTAAACGAGCTTAAAAACTTTCAAGTTACCCACCAAAGTATTACAAAAGGGACAATAAAGATGCGTATGCCCAGTTACTTATACAATCAGCACATTATTTGGGGAGCAACCGCCATGATGATTGCTGAGATAAAAGCATTGATTGATTCTTGAAGTTTTTTTTGAATGTCATACTCATCTGCTATGCGCAACAGTTTTTCAGCCAAATCTATGCTGTAAAGCGCGTTAAACTTAAAGCTCAAACAAATGTTTGGATGCAAATTGATTCTTCTTCAATTGCTCCTAATTCTCTACTTGTTTGGTGTGGTGATGCCTTGTTAGACAGCTCTTTTTTTAACTATTCTGCTGAAAAAGCGAAGATCAAGTTTTTAAACACTTCTTGCGATTCTGTGGTATTGACTTACAGGCGCCTGGGCTTTGATTTTAATAAGACGTATCAAAACAAAAAATTTGACGATTACTTGTACATCAAAGAAAGTAAAAATCCTTTTGAGTATTCTGCTTTAACAGACCAAACATCTAATTCAAAAAACACCATTTACAAACAAGGGAGTATTGCAAGAGGATTGCGCGTGGGCAACGCTCAAGATTTAGCCCTCTTGTCAAATCTAAACCTGCAATTAGAAGGCAAAATATCTGAAGAAATAAATATCAGAGCAGCCATAACCGACCAAAATTTGCCCATTCAACCTGAAGGAAACACCCTTCAATTGCAAGATTTTGATCGAGTATTTATTGAACTATACAACCAGAAAAATTCGATTATTGCGGGTGATTTTCAAATCAAATCACCCCATCATCACTTCTTACGATACCAGAAAAAATCACAAGGCCTCCACTTTGTTCACGGGCCCAAAAAAGAAGGTCTTTACACTTCTATCTCAGCAGCTGCATCGCGCGGAAAATTTGCCAGAAAAACCCTAGCACAACAAGAGGGTAAACAAGGGCCTTATGCTTTGAGAGGTGCCGAGAACGAACTGTTTATCATCATACTTTCAGGCACCGAAAAAGTCTTTATTGATGGCAAGCAACTCAAACGCGGCGCAGAGCATGATTACATCATTGATTACAACACTGCTCAACTTACCTTTACCCCCAAACAACCCATTACCAAAGACAAGCGAGTAATCATTGAATTTCAGTACACCGACCAGAGCTATGCTCGGTTGCTCTCACAAGCTCAAGTGGGCTATCAAAAAGACAGTTTACATGCCTTTTTACACCTTTACACCGAAGGTGATTTAAAAAACCAGTCTGTCAATGCAGAGCTTGACGATGCCAAAAAGAGTTTTTTAAGCACTTTGGGCGATGATATTGATGCAGCATTTTTCAATGCGCAAGATTCAATTGGTTATGTGCAAGATCGGGTATTGTATGAAAAAATAGACTCTTTAGGGTATACTGTTTACCGCTACTCTACCGACCCTTCAGTGGCACACTATGCCTTGAGTTTTTCAGATTTAGGACAAGGCAAGGGCAATTATGTGCTTTCAGAAAACGCTGCCAATGGTAAAGTATACAAATGGGTCAAACCAGATACTGTAAATGGGGTGTTACTGCAGGTGGGTAGTTTCGAGCCCATTGTTTTATTGAAAACACCTAAACTCAATCAAATGGTTACCACAGGTATTTCAAAAATCTATAAAAAGGCAAGTTTTGCTATTGAAACGGCTCTTTCAAATAACAATCTCAATACGTTTTCTGCCTTAGATAACCAAAACAATATTGGAACAGCCTTAAATGCGAAGGGGTCAAAAAAGATCGATGTTTCTAAGCATAGTTATTTAGAGCTTCAATTAGATTACGAATTTGTGCATCGAGATTTTACAGCCATTGAGTGGTTTAGGGCGCCTGAATTTTCACGTGATCAGAACATCAACAGCCTTGAAATCAAAGAACACCAACATTTGAGTGCTGGTGGGTTGGCATTAAACAACACCAAATACAACAAACTGCTTGCTTATAAATTTCAGCACTATTTGATTGAAAAAAACACCCTGAATAGTTTTAAACATCAGATTTTACAAGACATTAAAAGCAAGAAATTCACCATCAATACCAACACAGAAGTGTTGAGTAGTGATTTTGAGGTACAAACCAGTACGTTTTGGCGCAACCGCTCATTGCTCATCTGGCACATCAATGCACAAACCGATTTGGGGTTTCGAGACGATTTTGAAAACAACCAATTTTTCTTACAAGACTCTTTGCTTGGCAATGCTTATCAGTTTTTAGAACTCGAAGGCTTTATTCAGCGCAAAGACAGCAGTAAATCTTTGCGATTGTCTTACATTCAGCGCACCGATCAAAAGCCTTTTGAAAACAAACTCTCTGGTGCAACTTATGCTGACAACATTGCACTGAGTACGCATTTTTTTAAACACACACACTTTAATATTAAAACACAAACAACCTACAGAAATCTTAAGATTCAAAACACCGACTTATCGAACGATCAGCCTGAAGAGACCTTCTTAAACCGCATTGAATATAACGTTCAGCACCCCAAACAATGGTTTGCCCACCAGTTTTTTTATGAAACGGCTTCTGGTTTTGAATCGAGAAAAGAATACGTTTTTGTAGCTGTAGCACCGGGCAGAGGCAACTACACTTGGATAGACTACGACTCATCAGGCACCCAAGAACAAAATGAATTTGAGATTGCTCAATTTACAGACCAAGCCAATTATGTGAGAGTACTCACTCCTTCAACTGAATTTATCAAAACCAAAAATAACCAACTCTCAACAGCTTTAAACTTAAACTTATCTGGTCTTTCAAGCCCTGAAAAAAAGCTTTTAAACACCTTTTCTAAATTCTCAAATCAAACGGCCTTTCAATTGAACACTAAAGATGCTTCTGATGGTGTTTTTACAGTTCAAAACCCTTTTGATGTTGCACTTACAGATACTAATTTATTAGGTATGAATCGGGTGTTTAGAAATACTATTTTCTTCGATCAATCTGGCCATAAATTCTCAAGCAACTATACTGTTTCAAACACAGCCAATAAAGTACTTTCAAACAATGGTTACCGATTTATTTCAAATCAAACTCAAGAATTATACCTGCGCGCTAAACTCTCAAAACTTGCGCTGTTTGAAGCCAAATTACTCGAAGGGCAAAAGCAACAAGAAGACGCCTTTTTTAGTTCCAGAGATTTCAACATTTACTTGCAAAGCATAAGTCCTAAAATAAGCTTGCAACCCACCATAAATCATAGAATTTCTTTAGAATATCAATGGGCTAAAAAACAAAACAACATTGATTTAGGGGGGCAAAATAGCCAAAAACACGAAATAAAAACCATTTATCGGTACAGCAAAGCTGCCAAAATCAATCTAGAATTAGAAGCAGCCTTATTGCTGTTAGACTTTAAAGACGCCTTTGATAATCCTATTACCAGCAACAGTTCTAGCATTGCTTTTGAAATGCTTGAAGGCCTTAACACCGGGCAAAATATCTTGTGGGGATGTTCAGCTCAAAAAACCATTAAAAAAAACACGCAGGTTACTTTCTTATACAACGGCAGAAAAAATCAAAATTCAAAAGCCATTCACACTGGTTCTGCTGAGATTCGCATATTTTTCTAATGTCAGGTTTCTAAAAAGATTTATCTTTTGTGCACTAATCATCAAAACAAAACACAATGAACAACACTTACATTCAACAAGGCATTGACATGGCCGTTCAATACTTTCCTAAAGTCCTTTTAGCAATTCTTACCCTTTGGATTGGTTTTTGGGTCGTTAAAAAAATCGTCAAACTCTCAGAACGTTTAATGGGTAGATCAGATTTAGATGAATCACTCAAAAAATTCTTAGGCTCTTTAATTGGTATTTTATTAAAAGTACTTGTCGTGCTTTCAGTGGCCTCTATGTTTGGTGTAAATACCACCTCTTTTGTAGCAATTCTATCTGCTTTGATGGTTGGAGTTGGCATGGCGTTAAATGGTACAATTGGCCACTTTGCATCAGGGGTAATGCTTATGATTTTTAAACCCTTTAAGGTCGGTGATTTGGTTGATATAGGGGGCGGAAATCTTGGTGCAGTAGATGCCATTAACGCTTTTAATACTACCCTTAAAACCCTAGACAATAAGCGCATTATTATTGGCAACTCAAATGTAACGGGCAATACCATTACCAATATTTCTGGTCAAGGTACGGTTGGAGTTGAGCTCACCTTTGGTATCGCTTATGACGCAAGCATTGACAAAGCCCGTGAGATTATTCTAAAGGTTGGAAAAGCTTGCCCGCACATTTTAGACAATCCCGCTCAAGGTGTAGTCGTGGCTGAATTGGCTGACAATTCTGTGAACTTAGCAACCCGCCCATTTTGCAAGTCAGAACACTATTGGGACACGCTTTTTTACATGCAAGAAAATGTTAAAAAAGAATTAGATAAAGCAAACATTGGCATTCCGTTTCCGCAGATGGATGTGCATATGATCAAGTAACCCAATTTTTAGAACGCTTCAAAAAATAGCCTTTCTTCGTTATCGAAACAAAACTGCGAGCAGGGCTTTTGGAAAAAGTCTTTTGCAGAGCGGTCAAAGATAAACTTTGAATGCTTTGCAAAAGACTTTTTCCAAAAGCCCTGCTCTGGTTTTATTAAACAACAACAATCAAGTTGCTTTAGAACGAGTAAAATTCTGGGTAAAGTTTGTACATTTGGCAGCATGAAAAAACTTTATGCTCTTACACAAATTATTCTGCTATCTATAATTTCATTATCACAAACTGGTATTGGGTGTGACCAAGCAATAAATCTTGCTGGAAATTCAGGAAATGTTACCTTCAACACCTCAACATCTCAAAGTGCTTTCAACGGTGGAAACTTTGGTCTAGGGAATTTCATTTGCCCTTTTGATAACGACGGAAAAGATCTTGTTTACAAACTAAATAATCAAATACCCGCAGGCTACACAATTTATGTTTGGGGAGAAAGTATTTCAGCCGATCCCTACGTTACCTTAACAATAGATAGTTGTTTAGGCGAAGATCAAAGCTGCAAACCCTTATCAAATGACTTGTTGGCTTGGTACAACAACACAGGCGTAAATAAAGATGCATACCTAATCATTGATCAAGAAAACTCAAGTGTTGGATCTGGAATTTTACATTGGGAGATCAAACAACAAACTAATGGCAACACTTGTAACGATGCTATTGTTCTAAGTGGCACTTCAGGGATGGTAAACATAAGTAACAATCAACCGAATTTAATAAACACTTTTACTTCTTCGTTTTGTGGCTCTTCAGATGCTTCAGACGTTGTCATGCAGTTAGATCTTGTGCCAGATGGTTACAGTCTTTATATAAATCATGTTAAAAGCAGTCAGAATATTGATATTATAGCTTATCAAAATGATTGTAACTCAATCAACAATAGCTTAGATATTTGTTTGGGCGACAATCAAAGCGCCATTTGGGAAAACAACTCAGGCGCTAGCCAGCAGATTTATCTAATCCTAGACGGTGAAGAATCATATAACACAGGAGGCAGTCAAATAGAATGGGAAATTTTTCAAACTCAACCAGGAAATACTTGTGAGAACGCAATTTCACTTACTGGTTCAAACGGCACAATAAATTACAATACTGATCAGACTTACTATTCTGACAATTATTCTTCTTTTTGTGGAGGAAGCAATGGGAATGATGTTGTTTACAAGACTATTCCAGTACCTGCAGATTCAATTTTTACCGCATGGATAAACAACTCTAATCATGATCATGTATTAACCGCATACCTTCATTGTGACTCAAGTCATTTAGATTGTGAAACAGACAATGATACTGTTGTTTGGTTCAACAACACAGGAAGCTCTCAAGAGCTTTTTATAGTAGTAGACGGACACTACGATAATGGAATGGGTGATTTAAACTGGAGCATCTCATCTCTTATACCCGCAGATGGCAACACATGTCAAAACTCTATTACTTTAACTGGTGATTCGGGTAGCTACGACTATAACACCAATAATATCTCTTTCACTAATTCTTCTAATTTTTCTTGTAATGAGGGAGGAAATGACATCTACTTTTTAACACCTAACATACCAGTGGGTCATTCTATAAGCTTGTCAATTACTAATGATAATTACGATATTGTAATATATGCTGGATATGGATCATGTGGTCAATTTACCGAAGTAATCTGTCATGACGAACCAGATAGTGAAATCCAATATTGGACTAATAACACAAACAGTCCTGTTCAACTCACCGTCGTTGTAGATGGTTGGGTTGGTGGATTTTTATCCAATGGCAATGGGGCTGGAAGCGGCACTCTAAATTGGGGTATTTCTGAGCCTACAACTAGTAACGCTCAGGGGCAATCTTGTGATAATCCCATTTCTCTGATGGGTTCACAAGGATCTTACACATACAACTCTTCTATAGATTATTCTAATGTGTCTACTTTTAATTGTAATGCTGATGGTAATGATGTTTTCTTTGAGGTAGCAAATTCTATAAGCCCAGGACAATCTATACAAGTATGGTCCTCAAATGACAATTATGATGTGGTGTTTTCTGCAGGATATGGGTCTTGCAGTCAATTTACCGAAGTGATCTGCCATGATGACCCTGATGGTGACGTACAAACATGGACGAACAACACCAGTCAAAATCAAACACTGCTAATCATAACTGATGCATATAACTCTGGCGGAGGAGTTGCTGACTTAAATTGGCAAATCTTAGACTCTTCTTCTACTGGTATTGATTGTGAATCTGCAATTCCATTAAGTGGTGTTTCTGGCTCGTACAACTATAACACCGACAATCTTACACTTCAAGATTTAAACTTATTATGCAATAGTGGTGGTAATGACTTATATTTTGTTTTTTCTGAACAAGTTCCTTTTGAACATTATCTAAATGTGAGAACAGTAAACGATAATTATGACGTAGTACTGGGTGTTGGCTCAGGTTCTTGCTTAAATTTAACCCCACAACTTTGCCATGATGACCCTGATGGTGAGACTCAGAGCTGGTTTAATAATACCGGAACAGCACAACAAGTATTTGTTGTTGTTGATGGTTATAATGGGAGTAATGGTCAGGCAACCTTAGAATGGAATATTTCAGAAAATAATTTTCCAGTTTCAAGTACCTTAAAAAACAAAAAAATAGGGTTTGATTTATATCCCAACCCAGCATCTGATCTAATCAACATCAATTTTCATGATTTTAATTCAAAAGAATTGTACATCGTTGAAATTACTGATGTTTTAGGTAAAACTGCTATTAAAGAAGCCTTAGGGTCTGCTGAACAAAGTTTTTCTATAAGTGCCCTGCCCTCTGGCTTTTACCATGCAATCATAAAAAGTGAAAACAATTCATATTCAGTCAATTTCTCTAAAAAATAACTTATGTTGAAAATCTTTAATGCTAAAAAAATTGCTCTCATAATTTGCTTGTTTGCCTATTCACTTCAAACTCAAGCTCAAAACGAAGTTGAAGCATACGATCAAGTCTACATGCGTGATGGTAGAATTCTAAAAGGACAAATAATTATGTTTCAAGATTCTGACGGAGATATAAACTTTAAAGACTTAGATGGCAGAACATATTCTATAACAAGAAAGCAATACCGTTTCTTTAGAGAAGATGTAGTATATATAAAAGGGGGTGATACTTTAGTTGTAAGACAGAGAAAAGAAGAAGGTTTTGGAGGAAGTGTCGGTTTTTACCTCGGAGGATATTCAAGTTCTTTGTCTGGTGGCAATCTCCCTGTTAGTTTACATGCTGCATTTGGTAAATATTTTTCAAGACAATTGTATACCGGATTAGCTTTTGATTATGGTTTTGTAGAGGGCGAAATAAGCCAATTCTTCAATCCAAAAGCATTTATAAAATACCAATATGACGCTTACAAGAAAAACATTTCATCATACCTAATTGGTGAGCTAGGATATGGATATATGCAAGGAGAAATGGCTGCACCTTACTATTATAATGACAATTTCAATAACTTACAACAGCATACTCATGTTGTAACACAAGAGGCTGACTACTTAACACTCACTGTTGGGCATGGACTTGGTTTTATTTTAAAAAACTCTAACAGCATCTCTGTTGATCTAGTCTTGTCTAGATTTAATGCATTGAATAGAAACATCACCAATCATAATCTTGAAAGTTGGTATAAACTTGATAAAGATGAGCCTATCCCATCTTTGACAACTTACGGTATTCGCATTCTTGTAAATCTTTAAACAAAAAACATGAAAAATCTCACCCTTTTATCTGCTTTACTTTTCATTTTCTCTCTAAACTCTTGTGTGAAAGAAGAAGAAAATGTCTTTAATGGTTACTATGAAAATGTAGGCAATAATTCCGAAGATGGATCCTATTCTTCATTTAAAATCACTAATGTTCAAATTTTAAATTTAGGGCAGCTTGATGGAGGTAGCCTTTACTTTACTGTTAGTGATCAAGATGGGGTAAATTACCACAATACTGAAAGCTATTATATTTATGATAGTGACTTACCTGCATCAATTGCTTACACAGACTGGAATGAATATATTCCAATCACCAACTTTACTTCTATGATTACTGTAACCATTAACGACTATCCTACCGATGCTGAATTAAAATTTATTCCAAACGATAAATTGGGGCAATCTAGCTTTCAGTTAAGTGATCAAAGTACTGGTTTAATTGCCAATTTAACACTTCAGTGGAATTAAGCATAGATGTAAAT
>JAHDHZ010000068.1:0-1249 GCA_020631045.1 Flavobacteriales bacterium
ACCGGAATCTCTGCCTCTGGTTTTTCAGTCAATGAAACTCTTACAGTATCACCTATTCCATCAGCCAACAACGCACCAATACCCACCGCTGATTTAATGCGCCCATCTTCGGCCTCACCCGCTTCAGTTACGCCCAAATGCAGAGGATAATTCATATCATGATCAATCATGGTTTTGACCAATAAACGATACGCCGCCACCATTACTTTTGTGTTGCTCGCTTTCATTGAAAGTACAATATCATGGTAGTTTTCATCAGCACAAATGCGCAGGAATTCCATCGCGCTTTCAACCATACCTAAAGGCGTGTCTCCAAAACGAGAGAGAATACGATCAGATAAAGATCCGTGGTTGGTGCCAATACGCATTGCCGTACCGTTTTGTTTGCAGAGCTTCACCAAGGGCAAAAACTTTTCTCTGATGCGATCTAGCTCATCATTATAGGTTTGATCAGTGTATTCAATATGCTGAAATTTTTTCTTATCGGCATAATTGCCCGGATTGATACGCACCTTCTCAACAATTTCAGCTGCCAATTCTGCGGCTTTTGGCGTAAAATGAATATCGGCCACCAAAGGTGTTTTATAGCCTCTTTTGTGCAACTCAGCTTTGATGACCCTTAAGTTTTCAGCTTCTTTCATGCTAGGAGCAGTTATACGCACTAGCTCAGAGCCCGCTTCAATCATGCGAATTGACTCTTCAACTGTTGCTTTGGCATTCATCGTATCAGCCGTAGTCATTGACTGCACTCGAATAGGGTTGTCAGCCCCCAAAGCAAGATCGCCAATCATAACCTCTCGGGTAATGAATCGAGAAGGGTTAAAAGGATTGTTGCAGTATATGTTTGATTGACTCATCTAGTTAAAATTCTACCCTCTCTCCACCTATCAACAGCTCTATAATAAGAACTTCTATATATGTTTGATCGATTTAACACATAATCATTGTCAGACAAAGGATTTTGCATGCGCTTAAATACAAAATTCATAGATTGTACTTCGTTTGACTCGCCATATACCCAGGTCTCTCTATCTTTTGATCTGTAAACAATTGACGGGGCTCCATACACAATGTAAATCATGCCTCGATCTGTTTTAAAGCCCTGCTCGAATGATGAAAACAATACGTTTGATCTGTAAATTCGATCATAATACTCAGCAATCAACTTTGAGGCTTTTGCTTCATTTTTGCCCGCACAACTCAACCAAAAACTCTCAAATGCTTTGATTTTTTGGGAGGATGCCATCAA
>JAHDHZ010000068.1:1349-7010 GCA_020631045.1 Flavobacteriales bacterium
AGTTCGTCTTCGTAAATAAACGGAGGAAGCGCGGGTTTAAAATCTTTGTAGAGGTATTTGGCAGAGAAGTTTGCTGTAGTATTTACGGTTGAAATAAGTAAGGTGTCGCCTTGGTTGATGTAAGGAGAAAGCAAGGTTTTTTGAGCAGGGGTTTTTACGATGAAATTTTGAGCGCTGAAGGGTGTTTTATTGATTGATAGGGTGTGTTTGAAAGAGGTGTTTTTATTGAGGTCTTTTAAGGTGAGTTCTAGAAAATAGCTTTTAGCCCCAGCCATTTTGGTGGATGGAGTTTTGATGCTAAATGCCCCTTTCAAATGCTGGGCAATGTTTTGGTCTGAAATGGTGTCTATTAAAAATTGTTGTGATCTTATGGGCTTTCTCTCTGAAACATCACTGTATAAATCATAAGTCAATGCCAGCTTAATTTTAAAGTGATCTTCTGACTGGGGCTTCACATGTAAAAAAGACTGATTGAGCAACGCAAACTTGAGTAAAGAAGTAGTATCATTGAGGTGTTGTACCACAAATTCATGTTTTGCTGCTTGATTAGACTGAGCATATAAATCTGAAAAATTTTTGGGGCTCAAACCCTGTGTACTGATACATGCTTGCAGAAAGACTGCAACACAAAAGATCAATATGTGAAAAGATTTTTTCAATCTTCAGAATTTTTAAAGGCATCAGGAATCTGTTTGGCTGCCTTAGCACCAAGCTTTTTAATGCCTTCAGCTCTAGTAACCAAATTGCCTTTGCCATCAGAAAGCTTGTTTTTGGCATCAAAAAATGCTTTTTGAGCGCTATTTAAAGCTCTATCTATACCTTCCATATCAGAGAGAAAACCTACAAATTTATCGTATAATCCACCCGCTTTTTCAGCAATTTCAATCGCATTTTTAGTCTGTCGCTCTTGCTTCCAAATTGAGGCAATGGTCTTTAAGGTTGCTAGCAAAGTTGTGGGACTTACCAATACAATGTTGTGCTTCCAAGCATAAGCATACAAAGTGCTGTCGTTTTGAATCGCAGCAGAAAACGCTCCTTCTAGAGGCATAAAAAGCAATACAAAGTCAGGAGTTTGTAATTTTTTTGCCGTCTCATAGCGCTTTTCACTCAAATTCTTAATGTGGGTTTTCACAGAAATTAAATGGTTTTTTAAATGCTGCTCATGCTGCTGATCAGTATCGGCATTTACATAAGCATCGTAGGCCAATAAAGAGACTTTTGAGTCAATGATCAAATGTTTAGAGTCTGGTAAATTCACAACTACATCTGGTTGCACGCGCACTCCTTCTGCATTCTGATCTGAATGCTGCACCACATATTCATGATCTTTAATCAACCCTGAAGATTCTAACACGCGTTCTAAGACAAGTTCACCCCAATTACCTTGTGCCTTGTTGTCTCCTTTTAGGGCTTTGGTCAAGTTTTTAGCATCATTGCTCATTACCTGATTCATTTGCATCAGTTGCACAATCTGTTGCTTAATCTCACTGCGCTGCTTTGTTTCTTCAGTATAAACGTCATTGATACGCTTTTCAAATAAATTGAGCTTTTCTTTTAAAGGCGATAAAATCTCACCAATCTGCTTTTTATTTGAATCAGAAAATTGATCAGAGTTTTGTTTTAAAATTTTTGAGGCTAAATTTTCAAACTCAACTTTAAATTTTTCTGATGCTTGTTTGTCTTGTTCTTTGAGTTGTTTGATAAATTGCTCTAAATGCACTTTATCGCTTTTTAAGTGCCCTATTTCGAGATTCTGCTTTTGAACCAACTCTTGTGCCTGCTCAAGTTTAGTTTGATTGGCTTGTAATTGTAATGAAAAGGCGTCATTTTTAGCCTTTTGCTCTGCCAATGACCTTGAGGCATAGAAATACCCCAACAATGCAAAAACAGCTCCACAAACCAGTATAATAAAAACCAATGTAACGATAGAAAAACTCACTCTACTCAAAAATAACTAATAAATCCGAAGTGCACTTTACCACTAGAGAGTGAAAAGTTATTGTTTAAAGCATATGAAAAAGAAAACATGCCTGATTTTGCTAAAAAATTCAAGCCTAATCCAACCCCATAAGGCCAAGCCTTTTGATAAGAATTCTCTAAGTCACGTTCATAAAAAGCTATGTTAAAAAACGTAAACAAAGCAGCAGATTCATCTAACAACAGCCTCGGCTCAACCAATAACCTTGTGAATGAAGACACACTCAAAGCTTGTTCATCATAGCCTCTTAGTGAATGAATACCCCCAAAACGATACAACTCATTTTCAAAAATAGCATCGCTAATCATGCGTGATTCTAATAGCGAAAACAACACGGTAAAACGCTTTTTAATGGGCAAGTAATAATCAAATTGAGCTTCAATTCGAGTATCTAATTGATTTAGATTGGTATCTAGTTTTTCAATGGCCTTATTACCCACCATTACTTTGGCATCAATAGTAAATCCTTTTCTGGGGTTAAGCAAACGATCTAAATTTTGTTTGGCGTAGCCTATTCCATATTGTGTGGTGCGGGTTGAGGCTTGCTGAGCCGATGCTTGCCCCAAAACAATTGAATTGGTTTGCTGAACAAACACCTGCATGTAATCAGTCGGAGTAGTTAAAAACTGCAAAGCCCCCCTGGCAGATAAATTACTAAACAAACTGTCTTTTCTGAAAATGTCTAAGGCTGTTTCAATACCAAAATTGCTTTTAAAGACGTAAGGATAAGCAAATGCAACCTGTAAATTCTGTGTGCTTTTTTGCAAACGCTTCCAAGAAAAATCGATTTTCTCACCTCGATAAAAACTGTTGTGTAAGTTCAAAGTCACATCGCCAGTAATCAGTGTTTTACCCTCACCATCTGGCAGTATCCCTACAATACCATTAAAGCTAGATGTGCGTGCTTTTTTTAAAAAAACATTCAAAGCTGTATGGTGTTCATAAAAACGTACCATTGAGGCTTTTTCGCTACGCACAAAGCCCAAAGTATTGATTTTCTGATCAACTCTCTGAAGCTTTTTCTCACTGTACAAATCACCCGGCTGTAAACCAATTTGCTTGTAAATATAAGTAGGTGCTACCTGTACTTTTGAATGTAAGTGAATTGAATCAATGTTGATTTTTTGACCCCGATCTAGTTGTAGTTCTAATCGTATTTTTTCTGCACCAATAGAGTTGTTTTTTAAACTCAATTTTGCAAACGGATACCCATTGTCTTGGTAGTGTTCAATGATCTTTTCAAACGCATAAGTCAAGCGATTTACATTGCTTTGACCTTCAAGTGGATCTAAATATTTTTGATAAAGCTGTTGGTTTAAATTTCCTTGCTCGACCCTATCAATCAAATACTTATTTTGAAGCTGCAATGTTTGACTATTTTTAGAATGCTTAATCAGTTGTTGATCAATGTATCCTTTGGCTAAATACTCAATTGAAAAGGCTTTTTTTCTCTGCTCTATTTGGGTGGAGTCGCCCACGAATGTTTTTGAAATGTTTACCCCTTTAATGTAAAGGGTGTCTTGGCCTTTTGTGTGGATGGCCAGAAGCAAAAACCCTATTAAGATTGGTCTAAACACCCTAAAGCTCAAGGGAGTGCCCCATCTTTTCTTTTTTGGTCTTCAAATACTTCTCATTGTGCTCATTTGAAGAAATTTCAATAGCTACGTTTTCTACTACTTCTAAACCGTATCCTATCAAACCTGTTCGTTTTTTAGGATTGTTAGAAATCAAACGCAGTTTAGTGGCATTCAGTTCTCTGAGTATTTGAGCCCCGACTCCATAATCTCTTTGATCTGATTTAAAGCCAAGTTTCAAATTAGCCTCAACTGTATCAAAACCTTCTTCTTGAAGTTTGTAAGCCTTTAGTTTATTCATAAGACCAATGCCGCGCCCTTCTTGCTGCATATACAAAACCATGCCTTTACCTTCTTTTTCAATCATTTGCATGGCACGCTTGAGTTGAGGGCCGCAATCACAACGGCACGATCTGAAAATATCGCCTGTAACGCAAGAAGAATGTACCCGCACTAAAACAGGTTCATTTTTCTGCCATGAACCTTTTACTAGGGCCAAATGTTCTTCTCCTGTAGCATTTTCGGTAAAAGCGATCATTTTGAAATCACCTACTTCAGTGGGCATGTTGATTTCAATATTTCTGGTAATTAAAGAATCGTGTTGCATTCTGTAAGCAATCAAATCTTCAATAGAAATAATTTTTAAATCGTGTTTTTTTGCAATCTCGATAAGCTGAGGCAATCTGGCCATTGAGCCATCTTCATTTAAAATCTCTACCAATACTCCCGATGGTTTTAAGCCTGCTAAACGGGCAATATCCATAGATGCTTCAGTATGTCCTGCACGTCTTAAAACGCCGCCACTCTTAGCGCGAAGCGGAAAAATATGCCCCGGCTTGCCCAATTGAGCAGGTTTGGTTTCAGGATCAATGATTGCTTGAATGGTTTTTGATCGATCTGATGCAGAAATTCCTGTAGTACAGCCATTGCCTACCAAATCAACAGAAACCGTAAAAGGAGTTTCATAACTTGCTGTATTGGTTTTTACCATCAACTCTAAACCCAACTCATCAGCCCTTTCTTCTAATATTGAACAGCAAATCAATCCACGGCCATGTGTAGCCATAAAATTGATAATTTCAGGTGTTGCAAATTCTGAAGCACAAATAAAATCTCCTTCATTCTCACGATTTTCATCATCAACTACAATGATAATTTTGCCATTTTGAATGTCTTGAATAGCCTCTTGAATTGTATTTAATTGTATAGACATGTAATTAACTCTAATGCCTTGCAAAGATACCTGATATTAAGCAGATTTCCTGAGAGATTAAACAGAAAAGGATACTGTTTAATCTCTCAATAAAGTAACTGTACCCATATGAGAGTAATCTTGAGATCCAGCGGCTTTAAGTTGATAATAATATGTTCCTTGAGGCACATCAACTCCACTTTGAGAGGTTCCATCCCAAGCAAATCTTGATGAAATGCTATTGAAAACCAACTCTCCCCATCTATTTTTAATGGTCAGCTCAAAATCTTTCATTCCAACTGAAGAAATTACAAATTCATCATTGTATCCATCTCCGTTCGGAGTAAATACATTGGGTATTTCTAAAACTTCATCAATAAAAATATCCATCATTGCTACATCAACGCAATTAAACTGATTGACAACATCTAGGTAAACTGTGTAGTTTCCTGTCTCAGTATAGATATGTTTAGGGGAAACAACATCTTCTACTTCCCATCCATCTCCAAACTGCCATAGTCTGTCAATTACATCATTTGAGCTACTGTCAATGAATTGTACTTCATCTCTAAAAATGCTAGAAAACAAGGTGTCAAAATCAGCATTCGGAGCAGGATAAATAGTTGTGCTTACTGGCTGCTGGTCATTGTTACTCTCACACCCATACTGATTGGTAACCGTGACCGTCAACACAGCAGGTAGCGTGCTGTCTGCATTAAAAGTAATGCCTTGGGTTTGTTCTCCTGTGTTCCAAATAAAATCAATGGCTGTTGGGCTTTCTGCGATAAGTGTTCCATCAGAAAACTCACACAACACTGTATCACCATTCACTTCAAGCTCAGGTTTTGGCTTTACATCTAAAGTGATGGTATCTTCAGTGGTGCATCTGCCATTGGTGATGGTAACCGTGTAGATGC
>JAHDHZ010000025.1:0-13198 GCA_020631045.1 Flavobacteriales bacterium
AGTTTTCAAGTGCTCCTGGCAACAACTCAAGTTTGTATAAAGTGTCTTCTAAGAATTTATATGTGCTGTTTAAACTGGTTTGGGTGGATGATAAACTAAAACTAGCGGTGAGCACCGTACTGTCTTTTTGTAAGATGATTTTAGAGGTGTCGATTGATTTTAGGGGGCTGTTGAATGAAATAGAAAAGAATTCAAAGGGGTTGAGGTGTGTTTCTTTATTTGAGATTTGCGGCATGAGCATTTTTTTAGATGAAAAACTTACGTTTTTGACCGTATCAAGATGCTTATCAGTTTGAATGATTAGCTTTTTAATGGAGTCAACTAGGATAGAGTCAAGCAGGTGCACAATGCGAGAAGTATCTTTTTTATCTTCAGTAATGCGATAGAGGCTTTTAGGGATATTTAAAATCTGAAAAGTTTGAGTGGAGTCTGAGCATTTGACTTTGGTAGATCCGTAATCGGTTTTTGAAGTTTGAATGTTCCAAAGGGCTTTGGGGGCTTGGCTGAACAGTTTAAGTGAGATCTCAGCAGAGTCTTTGGGTGAGTGAAAAGATTCATTAAAAGCAACATGCTCAATGAATGGGTTGAACAAAAAGTTGCGGTCTTCTTCTTTAAGAGCAAAAAATTTAAATAGAGCTTCTTGAGGCAAAAAAGTGAGCGAAAAATGTCCTTGTTGGTCAGTTTTTACGATGTAGTCTGCTTTTTTTTGACTGATCAAAGAATCAAGATTGCTGGCGGTATCTATGGTTTGTTTTAGATAGGCAAGTATCCAAACATCAGCTTGAGGTTCTAAGGTGAAAGCATCAATCACACGACCTGTGAAAAATGCAGAGTCAATTTGATTTGAAGTAGAAAAAACAAAAGGTTTTTGTTCAATTTCGTTGAGCTCGGTAATGTCTTTGATGCCACCGTCAAACCAAATTTGATAAGTGGTGTTAGGTTTGAAGTCTTGCTGAAAATTAAGTGTGACTTTCTGAGCTTTGAGATCAATTTCAGGCTTTTCTGATCCTGTCGGGCAAACAATGAGTTTATTTTTCAAGGCACTTGCGTCAATAAATTCATCGAACTCTAAGATGATTTGTTTGCCTGAAAAATTAGTTTGTTCAGCACTAGGGATGCTTTGAATAATTTGAGGAGGCGTCTCATCTTTAGGGCCTCCAGTAAGGGGCTTTTTTTGAGCACAGCTAAAGAGCAATACAAGTGAGCTGTATATCAACAGAAATTTTTTCATTTAACAAGATTTAAAGAGATCAACTGTTCAATGATTTGCTCTAAATATTGCTGGTCAACTTCAGAAAAGTAGTTATACTGATCTGAATCAACGTCAAGTACTCCAATGCACTTGTCGTGCTGAAAAACAGGCAGTACAATTTCAGATTTTGATGCTGCATTACAAGTAATGTGCCCTTTGAATTTGTGCACATCATCTACAATTATGGTGTGTTGTTTTTCAAAAGCTGTTCCGCAAACTCCTTTGCCTTTTTCAATGAGTGTACAGGCCATGGGTCCCTGAAAAAAAGAGAGTTCAAGTTGGTTGGGTGTTTTGACCATGTAAAATCCGATCCAAAAAAAACCAAGTTGCTCTTTCAGGTGAGCCAATACATTGAGCAGGTTGATCTGTTGAGATACTGAATCATCAACAATATTGCCAATCTGTGCTAGGGTAGATGTATAGAGTTTTTCTCTGTGCATGCTCAAAGCCCAAATTTAGCAATATTTGGGGGTATAAGCTAAAGAGGCTGCATGAATATTGGTCTGGTTTGAGAACAATTCTGCGATTTTTTTGATGGTAGATCCTGTGGTGATTACATCATCGATGAGCAAGATGTTTTTAGCTTTTAAAAGGCTTTTGTTTTTTAAGTGAAAAACATCTTTGTAAGATGCTAAGCGTTGCACTTTTGATTTTTGCTGTTGTTTTTGGGTGGATATTTTGCTCAATGCTTTTTCAACATAGTCAATATGCATGAACTTACTAATGGTTTTCACCATTTCAGCGCTTTGATTGAAGCCCCTTTTTTGAAGGGTAGTCATTGAGCTGGGAACAGCAATCGCCGCATCAAATTTGGGTAAGGCCTTTTCTTTTAAAAGATGGCCCAAGCGCTTAGAGAAAAATTTGAGCAACTCAAGACTCTTTTGAGACTTAACGGTGTAGATGATTTTTCTGGTTTCAGGTTTGTCGAATCGTAACAAGCTGCCTTGAATTTTAATGTTCTGGCTTGATTTAAACAAGCGTGTGAGCGCTTGGCGGTTGCTTTCAAATAAGAGTTGTTGTGCCTCACTTAGATAACAGGTAGCGCATAAAATGTGTTGTGCTTCTCGAATTACCTGCTCGCATGCGGGGCATTTTTTAGGAAAAAGTAAATGCGTAAAACCCCTAACCAATTCTTGCATAGGAGGTTAAAATACATATATTTGTGATACAGATCAAATTAAAAATTATGAGCGAATCAACTAGCAATACCAACAAATATTTAATCGCAGGGCTTGTCTTGGCACTCTTGCTTTCGGGCTTCTTACTTGTGCAGAACATCAACTTAAAAGAACAAGTAGCTACGTGTTCAAAAGAGGTTGATCAGTCAGAGACTGCGCGTCAGGCTGTGATTGATGAGTTAAATACCATGGAAGCTGAATATTCAAAGCTCTCAGAGCAAAACGAGGAGATGAGTACTGAATTATTGGCCGAGAAAGAAAAAATCGAACAGCTTTTAAAAGAGGCCAAAAACAAAAATTGGTCAATTTCAAAATTGAAAAAAGAGACAGAGACTTTGCGTGAAATCATGAAAGGATACTTAGTAACCATTGATTCTTTAAATACCTTAAATCAAGAATTAAACACTGAAAACATTGCTGTAAAAGGAGAACTTGCTGATCAAAAGACAGCCAATTCAAGTTTGTCTAAGCAAAACGAATCACTTTCTGAGAAAGTAAAAATCGGATCTTTGTTGCAAGCAGTAAATGTGAACTACTCAGCTCAAATTAAAAAGAACAGCGGAGCATTAAAACAAACAAGCAAGGCATCTAGAGCAGACGTCATCAAAGCATGTTTTACAATCCCGTCAAATTCTATTGCAAGTGCTGGTAATAAAACCATTTATATGCGAGTGATTGGGCCGTTCGGTTCTGTTCTGGGCGGAAAACAAGACGATGGTTTTGTCGTGAATGGTAGAAAAGGTATTTACACCTATTCCAAAGAGTTTAATTACACAAAAACAGCCCAAGATCAGTGTTTGCACTGGGATGTAACAGATCCACTCACAAAAGGAAACTACTTAATCTCTCTTTATTGTGAAGGTAGAGAGTTACATTCATCTAAATTAATTTTAGACTAAGAACTACTAGTTATTCAGCAAAGCACTTAAACAGAGTGCTGTTGCTACAGATACATTTAAAGAGCTTACCTTTCCGTGCATAGGAATGGTAAGCTTTTTTTGATTGTAGGTGTTCCAAAACAATCCTATTCCGTTTTCTTCAGAACCAATTACCAGCGCCCATTTTTTAGAGGGCTTAAAACTATAAATAGAGGCTGCATTTTTTGCTGAGGTAGTATAAAGTTCGAGGTCTTGAGATTCAATAAGCTCAACGGTCTGCTCAAAACTCAATTGGTGAATGTTTAATGTAAAAAAAGCCCCCAAAGAAGCCCTGATGATTGAAGGGTGATACACATCAATAGATTTTGTGCCTGTCAAGACAACATTCTGAATGCCTAATGCGTCACAGGTTCTAAAAATAGCACCTAAATTTCCAGGTTTTTCAACATTATCTAACACCAAAAGGTTGTGCATGTTACCTTGAAGATTACTTGGTTTTTTTTCAAAAACGCCTAATATTCCTTCAGTTGATTTGCGCATAGCCATGTGGTTGTACACCTCTTTACTTACCTGAATTACTTGAGGGTATTCATCTGTTTGACCAGATATTTCAGGGCATATAAAAATTGTTTGTGCTTTGAATTTTGAGTTTAAGGCAAGCGTTACTTCTCTTGCGCCTTCAACGATGAAAAAAGCACTTTTTTTACGCTTTTGGTTGTTTAAAAGCTTTGTGGTTTCTTTGATTTTAGCATTGCTTTTGCTACTGATAAAGAGATGATCTTGCATATGAATCTTTCGAGTTCTCTTCAAAACTAATAAAATGTAATTACCTTTAGTATAAATGTATACTTGCCAGCAAATAGCAAATCTTATTGGGGTAACCCTGAAAGGGCAATACTCAGAGCAATTGAGAAGCAGTTTTTTTGTTGATTCAAGAAATGCTCCGAAAGACAAATCAGCTGTTTTTTTCGCCCTCACAGGAGAGGTGCATGACGGGCATCATTACATTGAAGAGCTTATAAAAAAAGGGTTTTCGTGTTTTGTGGTTGAACATGTTGATGAAAAGTTAGCGCACAAAGCAAATTTTATTGTAGTAAACAACACCTTAAAAGCCATGCAAAAACTTGCGGCAAAGCATCGAGCAGGTTTTGAATTTGAGGTGTATGCCATCACAGGAAGCAACGGAAAAACTACTGTAAAAGAGTGGTTGTATCAATGCCTTTGGACCAAAATGAAAGTATTGAGAAGTCCCGCAAGTTACAATTCTCAAGTAGGAGTGCCTTTGGCGATTTTAAATACTTCAAAACAGGGTGATATCGGCTTTTTTGAAGCGGGTATTTCAAAGCCTTCAGAAATGCATCTTTTAGAAGAGATCTTAAAACCCAACAAAGGTGTTTTTACCTCAATTGGTATGGCTCATCAACAAGGTTTTTCATCTGTTGAAGAAAAAATTGATGAAAAATTTAAGCTCTTTAAAGGAGTAGAAAAATTATACGCAAATGCAAGTGACCAAAGAGTAGCTCAAAAATTAGAAGACCACAACTGTGTTTCTTTTGCCTACAATCATAAGCAGTGTACTGAGCCCATTGAGGTAAAAATGCACGCTGATCATTTTACTGAAGTTTGTGTGAAAGGAATCTGGTTTGAATTGCCATTTTTAGATCAAGCATCTATAGACAATGCGGTGCTGTGTATTTTAATTTTAAAAGATCTGGGCCTTTCAGATGCTGAGATTCAAGAAAAAGTCAGTGCTTTAAATGCTTTAGAGATGCGCCTTTCAATCAAGCCAGCGCGCAATCAGAACATCTTAATTGACGATGCGTACAGTGCTGATGTTGAAGCTTTGAAAAACGCCCTTGGCTTTTTAGAGCGTTACGATAAAAAGGCCCAAAAAGTGCTTGTGCTCTCTGAATTGATTGACCAGTTTGACGATCTGCAGCAGTATTTAATGACCATCGAACAGGTGTTGTCAACTACTGATTTAGACCACATTGTTTTGGTTGGATCGCGTTATAAACACCACCAATTTAGCTTTGAAGAAAAGTGTACTAAGTTTTCTGATACTCAAGCACTTTTAAAAGGGTTTGATAATTTGAATATTCAATCATCAATTATTTTAGTCAAAGGTGCACGTAGTTTTAAATTTGAACAGTTTGTTCAGCATCACCAGATTAAAACACAACAAAGTGTGCTTGAGATTGATTTAAAAGCTCTTGAACATAACTTACAGCAGTACAGGTCACTGTTGCATAAAGATCAAAAACTCATGGTTATGCTCAAAGCATTTGCTTATGGAGCGGGTCCTTTTGAGATGGCTAAAGTGTTAGAGTACAATAAGGTTGATTACATTGGAGTAGCTTATGTAGATGAAGGAGTTGAACTTAGAGAAAAAGGTATTGATTTGCCCATCATGGTTATGCATGTGCTGCACTCAGAATTTAGCAGATGCATCGAGTATGATTTAGAACCTGTGATCTCTAGCATTGATGCGATGCAAGCGTTGGTGCGTTTTACCAATAACAATCATTGTAGTTGCAACCTGCACCTTGAGCTTGAAACAGGTATGAAGCGTTTGGGTGTTTCAATTGATCAAATACAGGCCTTTATACCATTGCTCTTAAACGCCAAACAGTTGACCATGCAGTCTGTTTTTACGCATTTAGTTGCTAGTGAAGATGAAGGGCAAGACGCATTTACTCAGTGGCAGATTGAAAGGTATTCAAAGGCAGTAGAGCAGATCAAGCAAAATTATCAAGCAGACTTTGATACACATGTGTTTAACTCTGCAGGCATTGAGCGTTTTAACGATCAGCATGCTTTTTCAATGGTGAGATTAGGCTTGGGTTTGTATGGATTGAGCAGGTCAAAGACCCTTCAACTAGAATTGCTTTCTAGCTTAAAAACGAGTATTTCTCAAATTCATGAACTAAAAAAAGGCGAGTCGGTCGGATACAACCGTGCTTTTGTGTGTGATCGCCCAATGCGTGTAGCTACCCTTCCGATCGGTTATGCAGATGGTATCTTAAGAGCCTTAGGCAATAAAAAAGGAGTAGTCTACATTGATGGCAAGCCTTGTGCAATTCTTGGTAATGTTTGTATGGATATGTGTATGATAGACATTACTGATCTTGAGCAAGTTTATGTGGGTAAGCCAGTTGTTGTTTTTGAGTCTTCTGACCAATTGCTGCAAATGGCTAGGGCTGCCTCAACAATTGTTTATGAGATTTTAACAGGCATTTCTGCGCGCGTAAAACGAGCTTATTTGCATTGATAGCTTTTTAAGTCAAGTTATTTAAGACTTCATATATTTTAACCATTGCTAAGGTGTCAAGCTTACAGTATTCTGAAAGAGCATTCATGGTTTCGTCGGTGTTTTTTCTGATGCCCAATTGTAAGTCAAGGTATTTGTTAGAGGCAGTTTGACCTTCTTGAATTTCTAGGTTTTTGTACGATAATTCAGGGACCAATGCTGGTAAGACATTTTTAATGGAATGGCTACCATTCATTTTATGGTCATAATACCATCTTTTTTGAAAGGGAATCATCAAATCTTTCATGCGCTTAATCAAAGCATTCAGTTCTTGTTTTTTTTCTGGATACAATTCGGCCAACTCTTGCAGTTTTGAACGTTCAAAGCCAATGTTGTAAACAATTAAATCGCCTTGTGTTTCACAATCTTGAATGATTTGCTTAGTGAAATCGATTCTTGGGTCTTTGCCATCAGGTTTAGCAATAAATTCTTTGTGTTCAAGCTCTGCTTCAGCACTTCTTAAGATGTGCAATGAGTATTGAAAAACAACAGCTTTGTAAGGGCTGGTATTGTCGTAAAGAGGAATGGCGGGTGCGAAGGTTTCAAAGTCGATAAAAAACAATGGAAGATTCAAGGTACTTAAAAACTTTGAGAGTTGTTCTTTGTTGAGTTCTGTGCGCTGCTCTATACTACAGTTGATCTGTTGTCGCTGTTTGTCATTTAAATCAAATTGCTCAGGAACATCTTTTAAAGAAAGAATGTTTTTGTTGTAGAGTTGCCATTTTTTCTCGGCAGCCAAGCCCGCTATATTAAATACCGAGAGTTTAGGAATATGTGCGTGGCAATAACCTTTAAAGTCACACGTGTAGGGAGAGGTGCAGTGAGGTCCGATGTCGATTTGGGGCAGTAATCCACCCAAGAGTACTTGTTTAAATTCATCTATTTTTTGCTCTACAAACTCTTGGTTTTCAAGCACTTGTTTTTTAATTTTTTCAGCTTTGAAGAGCTTTTTTAAATTAAGGGTTCCTTTTCTAATATAAGCAGTGTTGATGTGTAAAATAGCAATATCGTAGATTTTGATCCCACATTTTTGGGCGACATAATACTGAATAGAGGCATCATAAATGTGCGTCTGAGAGAGTTTGGTAGAACTTTTTACTTCATAAGCGACAAATCCTTTAGTGGTTCTTACTAAAATGTCGAAGATTACTAAAATTTGATCGTGCTGAAAAGCAGCTTCATAAATAATATTTTCACCTTGTTGAATCAATTGTTGGGTGCGTTCAACAATTTTTTGAAAGTTATACCCCATACCAGCGCTGGCATCTACTCCACCCAAAAAAATCTGCTGAGCCAACTTTCCCACGCGATGTCCTCTGTCAAAAACAGCTTGTTGATTTTCGCTTATAGGATCTTTGTATTTTTTAAAATAAGCATTTAAATAGAGCTTTTTTTGACATTGTAAACCGCTCACAAAAGTCGATTTTGAGAGAATATGCTTTTTGAGTTTCAAGTCTCAAATATAAATTAATTTGTATCTTGAAATGACCAAATTTAAGTCTCATGAAATTTAGTACAGTATTTTTCATTCTTTACATCTGTTCTTTTGTTATGCTTGCTCAACAGCAAAACAGGACCGTAGATTTGATGTTAAACTTGAAGATTCAAGAAATCTCAAATCAAAAGTCACAGGCGTATAAATTTGGTGAAAATACTTACGTGAATATTAATGTGAGCGCTTTTCGTGAATCTGAAAAGGCAAGAAAAGTCATCAAAGAATATGTTGTTCAGAGCGATGAGGCTTTAGGTTTGAGCTTTGAATTTGATCAAGTGAACCTTTCTTCAAATGCTAAATTGTATGTCACAAACAATAAAGATACTGTTTATGCTAGACCGGCAAACACAGAGAAGAAATATTTAACCAATATTTTAAAGGGTAAATTTGCGAAAATTGTTCTAGAAGAGCTGGCTGGATCAAGTGCTTCAGAATTTGAAGTTTCTCGAATTACTCAAGTATATCGATCTGCATTTGGCTTTGGTGATGCTGGCCCATGTCAAAATAATGTGGTTTGCCCGATTGCAGATGCTTATAAAGATCAGGTTGATGCAACCATGTTGATTATTAGAAATGGTAATTTTAGTTGTTCAGCATCTTTAATTAACAATACTTGCAAAGACAAAAAGCCTTATGTGTTGACAGCAAACCATTGTTTAACCGATCAAAATGATAACATTGACATCAATACAATTGATTTTATTTTTAATTACGAAAGTGTAACATGTAGCCCTTCTCAAGAAGGTCCTTTAGATCAGGTGATTTCAGGAGCAACCCTAAGAGCAACTGATGTAAGCACAGATTTTGCACTTCTTGAAATGAGTAGTGTTCCGCCAACTAATTATGCTAATTTTTTGGCTGGATGGAATAGATCTTCAGTTCAACCTACTTCAACAACTACGACACATCATCCAAGAACAGATGTGAAAAAAATATCATTTGATGATGATGCTCCTTTGTTTTTCAATTCTAATTTTTGGAAAATTGAAAGTTGGGACAACGGGACAACTGAACCAGGATCTTCAGGTGGGCCACTGTTTGATCAAAATAAGAGAATAGTTGGTGAGCTAAAGGGTGGAAGCTCGTTGTGTTCGAATGATTCGTCTGATTTTTTTGTGCGGTTTGATGTTATTTGGGACTTGTTTCCAGAGCCAGAAAGGCAATTGAAGCACTGGTTAGATGCCTGTCAAACAGGTGAGGTTTTTATAGATGGCTTGCATATTGATTCTTTACTAGATTCAAACTCAAATGCTCTATGTGACTTAGCAACACCAATTTATTGTGGCGATTCTATTGTTCAATCAAGTATTTCTGGAAGTTCAAGTTTTGAGCACTATCAATGCTACGGTTCGACAATTAATTTGCCAGGAGCAGAAAAGATTTTCAAGTTTACAGCTGACAGTATAGGCTCAATAGCGGTTTTATTGACTGATTTAAATCAAAACGAACAAGCTAACCTAGATGTTTTTATTGTTGATGATTGTCAGTCAGATACCCTTGACTGCTTTGGTTCTTTGGGTGACACTGCATTGTTTGATGTGCTTTTGGGACAAGAGTATTTTATTATTGTTGATGGATACTCAACAGGAACAAATAACACAGATTTTATCTTGCAATTAGCATGTTCTTGGAACTACTCAAGCCAGACTTCAGATTCATGTATAAATGGAGAGCAGGTTGACGTTCAAGTGCAAAATGAAAGTGTCTCAGGAGCGGCAGATGGCAGTGCAATGGCTTCTACAATGAATGTGCCTGCTGGTGAGTCAATCACATATCAATGGTCGACTGGAAGCGGATTAAATGCAATAACAAATCTTTCAGCAGGTGAATATTTTGTGACTATGAGTGTAGGATACGGCTGTGAAATAATTCAAAGTGTTATAGTTCAAGTTGATAGTGCTAATGCTGATTCTTGTTTATTGGCTGTAAATTTGTTTGCCTCACATGAAACTGCTCTGGGGGCAAATGATGGAGCTGTTACTACAACTGTAAGTGGAGCAATGGGTTTAGTAAATTTTCTATGGTCAAATGGAGCAACAACTCAGAATATTGAGAATCTATCATCTGCAGTATATGCTGTAACGGTGCAAGATGATCAACAATGTGAGGTAATCGACTCAATTTTGGTTATTGCTTTTGATGATACTACTTGTGATTTATCAATTGAAGTGATTGTGCAGCCTGTTTCTTCGCAAGGCTCACAAGATGGAAGCGCTCTGGTAAATGCTTTGGGTGGATCGCCTCCTTATAACTACAGTTGGAGCAACAACCAACAAGCTCAAGAAATTGAAAATCTTGCACAGGGCGCCTATTTGGTAACTGTTACAGATCAAAATCTGTGTGAACAAATTGGCTTTGCAAATATTGGAGTAGCTCAATCTACTGTTGTAGAATGGAATGCATTGAATGACAACGGATTGGTTTTTCCTAATCCGGTGAAACAAAATGAGGTGCTTCACCTAAGGTCAGAGCCTGGGCTGTTTTGGCAAGTTCATTTTTACAATGCAGTTGGTCAATTGGTTGAGATAAAGTCTATTTTAAATGACAATACAGTTGTGTTAAAAACTTTGCCAAAGGGGGCATATTTTGCTCAATTTATTTCAAAAGATGGCTTAAGTAGGCAAGTAGTTAAGCTCTTGGTAGATTAAACAGGTACAGGCAATTGAATCACTCTTCAATCATTTCAGGGGTGATGGGTATTTTCTTATTGTTTTTAATGGCAACAATAAAGGCATCAGAAATACCAAATTCTTTGAGTTTTTCTTTGTAGAGCTTTACGTTGTTGTAATTTGAAAATCGCCCACTACACACCAAGGTCATGCTGTTGTGTTCTAGTTCGTGAATGTCATCAATCATGGTATATTTTTCTGCTAATTCTTTAGGAATAGTATCAGTAAAAGCACCTATTTGTGCTGAGAAATAAGTGTCAAAGTCAATTCCCTTTTTTCTGTTAATCGATAAGTTGTCGTAGCTAATCAATTCTTCTTTATATTTTTTTTCTTGATTAACATTTACAATAAAAGCGTCAGGATATCCTTTTTCTTTGACGACTTTTAATAGGTTTTCAGCTTGCCTTTTAGAGGTAAATTTTCCGATTACATAGCGAATCAATCCTTTCTGATCCATAAAAGCATGTACATTTTTTAATTGATCAAATTGATAAATAGGCACTACTTTCGAAACTGCAGCAACTTGAATAGAATAAATATCTTGTTGGGTTGAATAACTGGTGTGTTTGGTTAAAAAGTCTTTGTTTTTATCATAATTTTCTTTGACCTTATTTGGCTCTGTTTTTTTAGGAGTTTGTTCTTTTTTTGTGATTGGTTTTGAGGCAATTTCCATTGTTTTGGTTTCTTCAGGAGTGCTGCAGGCTTCTATCCACCTTAAAGCATCGAGAATGTAAAAGTCAGTTTTATTGATTCCGTAAAGATTTCTAAAAGCAGAAAATGTTTGGTAGGCTTTTCCGCACAATCTGTTTTGTGCATAAGCAACTACTAAAAAGTAGTGTAAGAATATAGGTGCATTACTTTCTAAATGCGTGTTTGGAGTATATTTTTTAGAAACAAAAGGTTTGGCTTTTTCTAGGTGATAAATTGACATATCAGTCAATACAGAAGATTCAGTGTAACAAATGCCTAATAAATAATTAATGTTGGCATTTTCAGGGTAGCTTTTGTGCAGTTTTTTGAGTATTGGTATAGCTTGCTGTGTTTTGGACTCAAGTAATAAATTTCGTGCTTGATCAAAATGTTGCTTGAAATTAATTTTTGCAACTTCTGGCTTGTTTTGAGATGAAAGTAAGCTACTTGAGAAGACAAAAAGAAAGAAAAGTGTTGTGCGCATCCTGTTTTTTTAAAAAGGCTTAACCTTGCCAAAAATCGGTAAACAATTCTTTGTGCTTTTCTGCGTTAGTTACAAGGCTTAAAAGTTCTTGGGCTGACTTTTCAGGTGCCTTGTTGATGCCATTTTTATGTAGTTCGATGAATTTTTCTTTTAAAGAAAAAGCTTGTTTAGAGGTAGAACGAATTTGACTTTGCATATTGGTTTCAACTACTCCGGGTGAACAGGCGTAGAGCTTAAAATTTTTGATGTTGCTGTTTTTAATTTCTTTTTCGGTAACTCTTGTAAGCATATCAAGTGCAGCTTTTGTCGAGCAGTAGGCGCTCCACCCATCATACGGGTTTTTACCTGCGCCTGAACTCATGTTGAGCACAAATTTTTTTTGATCTGAATCTTTGTATTGCTTGATGAATTTGTTGAGCAGCACAAAGGGAGCAGTAAAGTTTAGATTAATGGCTTGTGAGATGTTTTTTTGATTTAAGTTGCCCACGTATTGAATTTCACCAAGGGTTCCAGCGTTGTTGATCAGAATAATGCTTTGAGCGTTTTCATGTTCTTTAAAATCAATTTTCTCAATCAAATCAACCCTACTCAAGTCAGCTTGAATGTGAGTATAATTTTCATGTTCAAGCTTATTGCTTCTTGAAATGCCAATCACTTGTGCGCCTTTTTTAAGTGCAAGTGAGGCTAAAGCATGGCCGATTCCTGAACTAGTGCCTGTAATGTAAAAAACATGGTCTTTCATAACTGAAAGATACAAAACAGACTATAAAATAAGTACCTTTAAGGAATGAAAGCTCGTTTTATACTGTTTTTCATTGTTCTTATTCAGCTCTTAACTTCATGTTCGTATAAGCAGTTGCAATTTCAGGGCATTGAAAACATAAAATTTGATCAAGTCAATAAACAAGGCATTAAGACAACTATTTATGCTCGCATAGAAAATCCTAACAGATATAAAATACATTTGAGAAGCAAAGATTTGCAGCTAAAACTTGCAGGCACGCACTTCGGTAAGGCAGTGATGCCCAAAAAAATCACCATCAAGCCAAATGTGTTAGATACTTATGCCTTGCAGTTAGAGGTTGGCTATAAAGATTTAGCAAAAAGCGCTTTAAAATCTCTACCTTCAATGCTATTAAAGCAAAGTGTTTTTGCAGAAATTAAAGGAGAGGTTAGAGGGCGTGTATTTCTGTTCTCTAAGAAATACCCTTTAAATTTGAACAAGAAAATTAAATTAGTAGG
>JAHDHZ010000025.1:13298-32783 GCA_020631045.1 Flavobacteriales bacterium
TTCTGTTCTCTAAGAAATACCCTTTAAATTTGAACAAGAAAATTAAATTAGTAGGTTCTGAGCAATGAAACTTAGTACAGATAAACTAATAAAGTCTTACAAAGGAAGAACGGTTGTTAATCAGGTTTCTATTGAGGTAAATCAAGGAGAAATTGTGGGTTTGTTGGGGCCTAATGGTGCAGGTAAAACAACAAGTTTTTACATGATTGTAGGGTTGATTACCCCTAATAATGGCAGGGTATGGCTGCAAGAGAAAGACATTACTTCTATGGCTATGTACAAAAGAGCTCAAAATGGAATTGCCTATTTGCCACAAGAAGCTTCTGTCTTTAGAAAGTTAAGTGTTGAAGATAATATTATGGCCATTTTAGAGATGACCAGTTTGACCAAGCTCCAACAAGAAGAAAAGCTTGAAACTTTGATTGCTGAATTTGGATTAAACCACGTGCGTACCAATCAAGGCGATGTCTTGAGTGGGGGTGAGCGTAGAAGAACAGAAATAGCAAGAGCTTTGGCTGTTGATCCTAAATTCGTGTTGCTTGATGAGCCTTTTGCAGGTGTAGATCCCATTGCGGTAGAAGACATTCAATCTATTGTGAGAAAGCTAAAAGATCGCAATATAGGAGTGTTGATCACCGATCACAATGTACAAGAAACCTTGTCAATTACTGATCGAACTTATTTGATGTTTGAAGGCAAAGTAATCAAGTCAGGTACTGCAGAAGAGTTGGCAGCTGATGAGCGTGTACGTGCAGTTTATCTAGGCCAGAATTTTGAGCTGAGAAAAAAATAATTAAGTCTGGCTTGTGTTTCTCAAGCTATTCTGTAAAAGTTGAAACCTGAATACTTCCTGAAGCATTTGAAGTGAAAGTAGGTCTGCAAAAACCTGAATATTCAATTTTCTTGACTCGAACAGGGTATGTTATATGCACAATTTTTGAGTTCGGATCATCATTTGAACAAGCATTCTCAAATGATTGGTCAGTAAAATGAATGACATCATATTTTGTGGGGAGTGTTTTGGGTACACTCTGAGAAGTAGAGTCGTTGATGAGTCTCCAGTTGTCTGTGTTTTCAAATAATCCGCCGTTATCACCTGTATAATAAAGTACTCTTTGAGCTTCATAAGCGCCGATGTGTGGTGAGTTATCGCGTCTTTGTTCTTGGTTGATGTCAAATTCAATGTCATGAAAGCCATCAGTATTGTTGTCTAGAAAATATCCTTGAGCTAAACTGTCAAAAAAGGCTTGATTGCCAATTACTAAAGAGTCGGTAGAGATGAATTGAGGGTCAATATTCAGAGTATTGGTGTTGAATAAGGTTCCTGAACCTATAGGTAGGTTGTTGATTGAGAATAGGTTGTTTTGTTGTTCTGAAATGTTGTTTAGAGTTAAGTTTTGTTGAAAGGTAATGCTTCCAGTATTGTTGTTATTAACGATGTTATTATTTATGATGTTTGATTCTAAGGTGTTGATGTTGCTTAAAACTAAAGCATGAGCATTAGAGATGCCATTTTCTATGAAGACGCTGTTATGAGCTAAAGTAAAAACATGCGAGCTTGAGGGGGAGCCTATTAGGTCGAGTTTAATGCCTCTTGCGTTGGTTGAATTCATAATACTCACTTCGTTGTTTGTAATATTTGTTTCTTCAAGTAGATTGTGGTTTATATCTGAAAGGTGAATGCCATATGTATTGTTAGAAGAGGTTGTGATGTTCTCTAGGACAATACTATTTTGTTTAATGCTTAGGTGTTGAAGGTTTTGGTAGGATGGGTCTCGAACTAACAATCCGTTAAAAGAAGTTCCATTGACGTTTGTGCTTGTAATTGTATTTTGAGCAATTAAAATACCGCTGCCACCACTAGTGTTAATGGCTCTTGATTGTTGGTTTGTGAAGGTGTTTTGAATGATAATAATGTTTGTGTCACTTGTTAGTAGTGCGTTGTCGTTAATATCAACGGCAGTCGCATTACCTGAAAAATAATTACCTTCAAAGACGGTGTGTCCAATTTGTGCAATTTCAAAAATTGATCGATTGGCAGAACTGAAATCTTCTGTAAAAGAGCTATTGTGTGTATAAAAATGATGTTGGTTTGCTGCATTTGTCATTAAATATGTACAAAAAGAATTATGGTTTGATGAGCTAAAATTTATGCTATCAAATTCAATGCTAGCATTAAAGTCATTAAATCGAAATAAGGTTGCGCTTGCCTCTGCGGTATTAAGTATGTGTCCGGCTAATCCTTTGAATATAAGAAGTGGTGAGACCCCAAGGCTAATAATACTGTTGTCAAATAACATGCTTTCGACATCAAGAGTGTTCCCGTTTAAAAGAAACACTACAGTGTCAGTCATTCCTCTTGCAATCAGAGTGTCGTGAGCTTTTTTTAAAGACTCAAAGCTTTGCTGGTAATCATATCCATTAAAGTTGCCTGCAGGTCCATTGCCTAGAGCTGGGTCAATTAGATAATAGCCTTTTAATGCAAATGGAGCTATTGGAATGTCTTCAAAAGCACCTATGTCAGGCCCAATTGAAACCCCTGTTCTTAAGGTCCCGTATATATCTATGTTGGGAGCGTATGATGCATTACCTTGTAAACTGCCAATATTTCCTGCTTGTAAATCAAGATTGTTAGAAGGAAAACTTGCGGGATTATTAAAATCATAATCTGGAATCATCTTTGAAACAATCAAGCTAGAAAGATCAATTTCAATAGAGTTTTCATCACCCAAAGATGAAGCAGAAATAGCATGATCTGTTGTTTTATATGTGTTTAGATTGTTTGGTAATGTGTTAATTTCAACTACTGAACTATTTGAGGCATCAAATATATTATAGTTTGCATACTCAAATTTGCTGGCGCTAAAATCAGATTCAAACTTAAGACACACATCATTGATAGACCCCAAAAGGTTATTGGCTAGAATCATTTGGTTTTGAGAAGATGGTGAGAAGTGAATATTAAAATCATTGCTTAAAAAGCTGTTGTTTACAATTTCGCTAGAAGACAAGTTAGATGCATTGCCAAATGTAATGCCTGAAAAGAAGCTGTAAAAATAGTTGTTTTTGATAATGAATTTGTTTTGAATGTTCTCTGTATGTAAGCAACTATTAATCATAGGATCGGTGCCGTTAGGATTTTCAATTAAGAATTGGTTTTGTAGAATATGTATATCTGGTGTATTCATGATACTTCCAGACGTATTGGTCGCTACTATATTGTGATTGTTAGTAGTGCTGTTTGCTGGGTCATCATTTACAAAAACATTGTTTTCAAGGTAAATTGCAACACCTTTGTTGTTTTCTTGAGCAACATATACACCAGCTTTTGTATCAAAACCACTATTATACTCAAGGGCATTTTGAATAAAGCAATGTTTGATTCGAATGAAATTTACAGAAGAAGATGGCGCGTTATTTGTAATATTTAATGCAGTAGAGTGGTTGTTTGTAAGCCCTCCACTACGTACTAATTTCATGCTGTCGATTTCAATGTTATGTGATTGATTTATTGTAATTACATTGTTTTCAGGTATTGTAGAATCTTGATTGTGAATCATGAAGTTTTTGATTGCAATATTTTGACAGTTCACTAGTTCTATAGGGTGGCTTGTTATGGATGAGATGTCTTGTACGCAGGTGCTTTTCGAAAATCCTAGAATAGTGATATTATTTTTGTTACTTAAGCTAGCGCCACTTATTCCAGAAAAAGTGTAATTTCCATTGTCAATTAAAACAGTGTCTCCTGAGTTTACAGCAGTATTCAAGAGTAGAAACATATTGAATTTTGGAGTAGCAGGACTCAAGCCGTCATTTGCGTCATTGCCTGCCGCAATACAAAAGTCACCAACTAGCCATCCGCTATCATTCACATACCAAGTAGTAGCATTAGCAGTTTGGCTAAATAACATTAAGGCAAAAGCTGTAAATAGGTGTGAAAAAAGAGATTTCAAAACAGTAAAAAGGTACTTTTTTTTACAAGCTTATACAAGTTTAAGGCATAAAAAAAGGGGCTTTTTGCCCCTTTTTTAAATATTTCTCACTTCTATTTTCAGATGCCTGAATCAAGCGTATTTCTTGAGAAACTCATACTTTGACCCAGTGTGAAATAAGGAATGTTGGCATGCTTTTGTTCAACATAGAAATATAAAATATCAAACCCACCGCCTTTACATGGATTATTGTCAAGTTTTAATTTCAACCAAGACGTATCATCTGTGTTTGCATTGTTATCTAAATTTTCAAATCCTAAGAAAAGGTAAATTTCTCCACTAGAAGGGTCTTCAGTCACATAATAAGATCCATTCTTGTAAAAAGTAGGCCCTTTTTTTATTTGAAATTCAGTGCCAGGATCAATATCAATTCTTAACTCAGCAGAAGCATCAATCATTCGATCCCAAGTTCCTTCGATAAGGTAATCTTTTAATTCGTCAACAGTGTCAACTCGATCGCATGAAGAAGGGTCAGTTGCTCGATTGCAACCCATACTGGTAAGTAAAACAAAAGTGCAGGCAGTGATTATTGTGTTTAAAGGGGTTTGTTTAAAAATCATAATTTTCGTTTTTATAATTAGGATCATTCACAAGTTGATAAATTAACTAAAATGAGTCAAATTTATTTTCGATCTACACCTTTAATCTTAGAGTTTTAAAAATTAAACTTGACCCAACCCCATGAAGCCCTTAACTTTGCCACTGTGAAAATCAAGAACATTTCAATCGATCAGACGGCTGTTGTTGAAAAAGCAGCACGTTTTCAAAAAAGAAGTATCAAAAAAGAATCAAAAGTATGGGGCTTAAAATTGGCCTTGAATATGATTGACTTAACTACGCTTGAAGGTAAAGATACTCCAGCTAAGGTGAAGCAAATGTGCTACAAGGCACAGCATCTGCATGATGCATATCCTGATTTACCTACTGTTGCAGCAGTGTGTGTATACCCTTCAATGGTTGGGTTTGCAAAAAATGAAGTAAAGGGTACTAACATTAAAGTAGCTTCAGTGTCTACAGCTTTTCCGGCAGGGCAAGCACCTATGAGTGTAAAGCTAGACGATACCAAATTTGCCGTTGATCAAGGGGCAGATGAAATTGATATGGTGATCTCGCGCGGAAAATTCTTGCAAGGAGAGTACAATTATGTATACGATGAAATCGCCAAAATTAAAGAAGCTTGTGGTAAAGCCCGACTAAAAGTAATATTAGAAACAGGTGAGCTTGGCACTTTTGATAAGGTTCGTAAAGCCTCAGATATTGCCATTCAAGCTGGCGCAGATTTCATTAAAACCAGTACCGGAAAAATTAAGCCCGCAGCCACTATGCCTGTAACCTTAGTAATGCTTGAAGCAATTCGAGATCATTATTACGCGACAGGTAAAATGGTGGGCATGAAGCCTGCAGGTGGAATAAGCAATGCTAAATTGGCTTTGCAATATTTAGTCATGCTCAACGAAACTTTAGGAGCCGATTGGATGAACAATAAATGGTTCAGGTTTGGCGCGAGTAGTTTAGCAAATGATGTGATTTTACAACTAGAAAAACAACGCAGTGGTGTGTATGGGTCAAAAGATTACATTTCAATTGACTAAAAAGCTTAGAAGATGAAAAAAGAACACAAATTAAAATTAGGCAAGCAAAGCATTTGGCAGTATGCTGATGCGCCTGAATCGACTTCACATATTCAAATCAAAAAGAAATATGATTTGTTTATTGACGGTAAGTGGGTAAAACCTGAGAGTAAAAAATATTTTAAAACCATCAATCCTGCGACTGAAGAAGTGCTGTCAGAAGTGGCGTTGGCAGGTAAAAAAGACGTTGATAAGGCCGTAAAGGCAGCGAGAAAAGCCTACCGCAATGTGTGGAGTAAACTCTCAGGCAGAGAGCGTGCTAAGTATATTTACCGCATTGCGCGATTATTGCAAGAGCGTGCCAGAGAATTTTCTATCATTGAATCGATGGATGGAGGAAAAGCCATTCGTGAGTCTCGTGATGTTGATGTGCCTTTGGCTGCTGCCCACTTCTTTTATACAGCTGGATGGGCTGATAAATTAGAATATGCATTTCCGAATAGAAAAGTACGCCCCCTAGGGGTTGCGGGTCAGGTGATTCCGTGGAATTTCCCGCTGTTGATGGCTGCTTGGAAAATTGCTCCTGCATTGGCTTGTGGAAACACAGTGGTGTTAAAGCCTGCTGAGACTACGCCGCTCACAGCGTTGAAATTAGCTGAATTGATTCAAGATGCTGGCCTTCCAGAAGGTGTTGTAAATATTGTAACAGGTGCCGGTGATACAGGTGCTGCGATTGTCAATCATGACGATATTGATAAAGTTGCTTTTACAGGTTCTACCGCAGTGGGTAAGCTGATTCAATCATCGATTGTAGGCACAGGCAAAAAACTCACCTTAGAGTTGGGTGGAAAAGCTGCTAACATCATATTTGAAGACGCGCCAATCGATCAAGCTGTTGAAGGCATTATCAACGGTATTTATTTTAATCAAGGCCATGTTTGTTGTGCGGGGTCTCGATTGTTTGTAGAAGAGCCTGTGTATAAAGAGGTGATTCGCAAATTGCAAGATCGCATTGAGACTTTGGTGGTGGGCAATCCTTTAGATAAGAATACTGACATCGGAGCAATCAACTCAAAAGAGCAGTTGAAAACCATTGAGAATTACATTAAGATCGGTAAAAAAGAAGGCGCTGAATTTTTTCAAAGTGCTTGCAATGTGCCTAAGAAAGGCTTTTGGGTACGCCCTACTTTATTTACCGAAGTGGCCCAATCAAGTAAAATTGTGCAAGAAGAAATTTTTGGTCCTGTACTAGCAGTACAAACCTTCAGATCTGTTGATGAGGTCATTCAAAAGGCAAACAATACCCCTTATGGTTTATCGGCAGGTGTATGGACAGACAAAGGCTCTAAGATTTTTAACCTTACCTCAAAAATGCGCGCTGGAGTGGTATGGGCAAATACCTACAACAAGTTTGACCCCGCCTCGCCTTTTGGAGGATATAAAGAAAGCGGATTTGGTAGAGAAGGTGGCCTGCATGGCTTACGCCCTTATGTACGATTGAATTAATGTGATAGCATGAAAAGAGATAAATCATATTTAACATCTAGCGGAAGGTCAAATGCTTTAACCAAATCATTAAGCATCAGAAGATTGGCAGATTCACGCGAAAGAGTGATGAAAACATTAACCCAATCTTTAAAAAATAACAGCAAGAAAACAGCAGTGAAAGCCCTTGAACGTATGGGATTAAATTAGAAGCAATGGCAGAGAAAAAGACAATAAAAAAAGTAGTAGAGACACCAGATAATCGCCTTGAGGTATTGAAAACCTATAAAATGTATATGGGTGGAAAGTTTCCCAGAACAGAATCTGGAAGATACTACAAGCCCTTGAATGAACAAGGAAAAGCCTTAGCCAATATGTGTTTGGGTTCAAGAAAAGATGTGCGCAATGCTGTAGTGGCTGCTCGTGCTGCTTTTTCTGGGTGGAGTGGAAAAACGGCATATAACCGCGCTCAAATTTTATACCGTATTGCAGAAATGCTTGAAACAAGAAAGGCTCAATTTATTGAAGAGTTGATGCAACAAGGCAGTTCTAAAAAACAAGCAAATGCAGAAGTGTTAGCTTCAATCGAGGCAATGGTATATTATGCTGGATGGGCCGATAAATACCAACAAGTCTTTAGTGGTGTGAACCCAGTGAGTGGATCTTACTTCAATTTTTCAGTATACGAACCAACGGGAGTCGTTTCAGTGATAGCTCCAGAAAATTCATCTTTGTTGGGCTTGGTAAGTGTAATAGCATCTACCATTGTAGGGGGCAATACAGCTGTTGTGTTAGCTTCTGAAAATAAACCTTTATGCAGTATTACTTTTGCTGAAGTGTTGGCAACTTCTGATGTGCCTGGCGGAGTAGTGAATGTCATTACAGGTAAACTCAAAGAATTGGCAGAGTATATGGCTTCACATATGGACGTCAATGCGATTGTTTATGCTCGAGCTGACAAGAAAATTGAAGATCAAATTGAGAGTTTATCAGTAAAAAACCTAAAGCGTGTGCATAACTTTTTTGTAAGTGATTGGATGCGCGAAGCACATCTTTCACCTTATAGAATCATAGACTTACAAGAAGTTAAGACAACTTGGCATCCAATTGAGGTAATTGGAGCTTCAGGAAGTGGGTATTAATCAAAAAAATCATCATTTTTGATCAATAAACATTAAAACTATAAAAATGAAAAAGTTAGGTTTTTTATTCTCATGTGTTGCTGTTTTAGCACTTTCTTCTTGTAGTAAAAATTGTAAAGAATGTTCTGATTGTCCAGTAACAGTGACTTTACCTGCAGCTGAAATTTGTGAAGCTGATTACGAAAGCGAAGAAGCGTTTGATATTGTAATCAACAGTTTAACAAATGCGGGATGTAATTGTAAATAAATATTTGTATTTAAAAAGAGAAAAGGGGCGTATTTTTAATACATCCCTTTTTTTATGCTTTGAATTAAAGCAACACATTTTTGTGTATTTGCTTTAAGGGTTTCAAAGTCTTGATTTTGAATAATCTCTTTAGTGATCAGTTTGCTTCCTATGCCTACGCAAGTTGCACCTGCTTTAAACCAACCTTCTAAATTTTCTTTGACTGTAGAGACCCCTCCTGTAGGCATAATTGATGTCCAGGGTTGTGGAGCTTTAATTGCCTTGATAAAGCTGGGGCCAAAATTACCAGCAGGAAATAGTTTTACAATTTCAGCGCCTAATTCTTCAGCTTTTACAATTTCAGTTAAGCTAGAACATCCAGCAGCCCATAAAACTTTTCTTCTGTTACATACTTTTGCAATATCTTCCCTTAAAACAGGGGTGACAATAAAATTAGCTCCTAGATTCATGTACAAAGAAGCCTGGGCAGCATCTGTTAAAGAGCCTACGCCTAAAATCATCTCAGGTAGTTCTTTTGATGTGTATTTTGAAAGTGTTGCAAATACCTCATGAGCAAAATCGCCTCTATGGGTAAATTCAAGTAGACGTGCTCCTCCATCATAACAAGCTTTTAACACTTTTTTAGAGAGCTCTATGTTTGAGTTGAAAAATAATGGCACTAAGCCCGTTTGCTGCATGGTTTGAGCAACCTGTATTCTAGAAAAATTAGCCATAAATTGAGCTTAGTTTAAAACTAAAGTTATATATTTTATCTGTTAAATATTAAATCACAAACAAACTATGAAAAAAATAATGTTATCAGCAGCTACAGTAGCTATGATTTTAACGGGATGTACAAAAGACGATCAAAAATTGGCTAATGATTTAGAGGGTACTTGGGAGGTGCAGTCTGCTGTTTTTACAGAAGGAGATCAAACTCTAACACTAGATAAAGCTGGTGCTCAAGAAGCTTTATTTAAAGAAATTACTTTTAATGATTGTAAAGTTAAAGATGATGATTGTGGCGGAAGTTATGTTGATTCTGAGTCAGATACCTATAGCTTTACTTATGATGTAAATGAAGAAGGTACACAACTTTCAATCACTGAAGATGGTGAAACTAGTGCTGTAGATGTTGTTGAAATTGATTCAGATGCAGCTAAGTTTTCTATTACTGATACAGAAGACGGTTTAACTGTAAATATCAAGTTTGATGTAACTAAAAAATAAGAATAAGACTTCTTAACAATTGAAAAGCCTGGGTTTTGACTCGGGCTTTTTTTATCTGCTAACTCTACCGCTGGCATCACCTGCCATCAATTTTTTAACCTCTTCTATACTTGCTAGGTTAGCATCTCCATAAATGGTATGCTTTAAGCAAGAGGCAGCAACAGCAAAATCAAGCGCTTTTTGATCGTTGTCTTTGTATGCGTTTAATCCGTAGATTAATCCACCCATAAAGCTATCGCCACCGCCTACGCGATCAACAATGTGGGTGATTTGATAAGTAGGTGCTGTAAATAATGTCTTGCCATCATATAGAACGCCAGACCAAGAATTATGCGAAGCGCTAATCGATCCGCGCAGGGTAATGATTACTTTTTTAGCTTTTTTGAACTTTTGCATCAATTGTTCGCATACAGATCTATAACTTTCAGCGTGCATTTCATCGCCTTTTGTGACATCTATATTTTTGGGGTGGATGTTAAAATGCTTTTCAGCATCTTCTTCGTTACCTAATATAATGTCACAACCTTCAACCAACTGAGGCATTACTTGATCAGGAGTCTTCCCGTATTTCCAGAGTTTTTTACGGTAATTTAAATCAGTTGAAACGGTGATGCCTAGTTTATTAGCTGCTTGAATAGCTTCTAGACATACATCAGCCGCTCCTTGAGAAATGGCAGGGGTAATGCCCGTCCAATGAAACCAATCAGCGCCTTTGAAGACTTCTTTCCAGTCGATCATGCCCTTTTCAATACTGGCCATGCCAGAATGTGCTCGATCATAGACTACTTTTGATCCGCGAGCTACTGCTCCTGTTTCTAAAAAGTAAATGCCTAGTCGCTCTCCGCCTCTTGCAATATGCTTAGTGCCTACATTGCGTTTGCGCATCTCAGCAATGGCACACTCACCGATATCATTGTTGGGTATTCGAGATACAAATTCAGTGTCGAATCCATAATTGGCTAATGATACTGCTACGTTGCTTTCTCCTCCACCATAGATTACCTCAAATTCTGAGGCTTGTGAAAAACGTTTGAACCCTTTAGGTGCTAAGCGCAACATGATTTCTCCGAATGTAATGATTTTCATAGCTGACAAATTTAAGAAACATGCTTGATAAACAATAAAACTACTTTGCTTCTGAGGTTTTTCTGCTCTTTTTGGGTGCATTCAAACTTTACGTTTGTCAGCACCCAAAAAGAGCAGAAAAACCTCAGAAGCAAAGGGTTAAAATAAACTAGGCAGCCATAAGGTTATTTTAGGGAAAGTGCTGACCAATACAAGTATTAAAACCATAGTTAGTAAATAAGGCAAGAGAGCGGGAATCACTTTTTTCACTTCTACACAAGCAATTTCACTGCCTACATACAAGAGCGTGCCGATCGGAGGGGTGCACAGTCCAATGCATAAATTCAAAACCATCACTACTCCGAAGTGCACAGGATCAATGCCTAAGTTTATGGCGTATGGTAAGAATAAAGGAGTGAAAATTAAGACGGCAGGAGTCATATCCATAAAGGTTCCAATTAGCAGTAAAATCAAATTGATGATTAAAAAACAAGCCATAGGAGAATCAGCAAAGGCATTTAAAAGACCTGCGAAGTAATCAGGAAAATGGCAGTAGGCAAAAAACCAAGACAATATCATAGAGTTGGCAACGAGAAACAACACCATGGCAGATGTTTTTGCGGCAGATAAGATCACTTCTTTGTAAACACCTGGCGTTCGCACTCCACCCAAAAAAGCGAGGGCAAAAGCATAAAGTACAGCAATGACAGAGCCTTCAGTGGCGGTGAAAAAACCAAAAATGATTCCGCCGACCACAACAACCAATAAACTTAGAGCAGGTAAGGCGGTTAAAAAAGCTTTGGTTAGCTTTTGAATGTTAAACCTTGAGGTTTGAATGTGATTTTTTTGAACAGTAAAGTGCGCTACAATCATAAGGGCAATGCACATAAGAATGCCTGGAATGTAACCTGCTAAAAACAAATCTTTCACTGAAGCAAGTCCGTTTGAAGCCAAGGCGTATACAATAAAGATATTGCTTGGAGGAATGATCAGTCCGATTGAGGAGGAGCTTAAATTAATGGCCGCCATGTGGCTAGGAGCATACCCTTCTTGGCGCATTTTTGGAGTCAGTAAGCCTCCGATTGCAGAAGTGGCCGCTACTGCAGAACCTGAAATGGCGCCAAAAAGCGTGCAAGATAAGATGTTAACAAAAGCAAGGCCTGTTTTTGACCAGCTAAATAAAGCTGCTGCCAAATCGACTAATTTTTCTGAAACGCGGCCTTTGTTCATGAGCTCTCCGCTAAGAATAAAAAAAGGAATGGCCAGCAAGGCAAAACTATCAAGCCCTGAGGCTAGGCGTTGTGCAACTGTTGTGAAAGCAGTTAAGGGTTCTAGTGCTAAACACAATGCAGTTAGCGTGGCAAGTCCTATACTAATGGCAATGGGTATTCCGAGTAATAGAAGTGTAAAGAACACAACGAAAAGTAGGAGTATAGCAATCAGTTCAATGCCCATTTTTGAGATTTTTTAAGGTAGAGAAGAGCATGAGTAATCCTGAAGCTGGTATAATAGCATAAATGAAACTCAAAGGTAATTGTAATACAGGCGAGTATTGCTCAAGGGAAAAAGTAATGTAGCATAGGTATGATCCGCCGATGATTAAGGCTGTTATGATAAATACGCTTATGCTAAACGCTATTATTGTTGTTAGCACAAGGTTTTCTTTGAATAAGCTCAATTTTAAGTGTTTATTTTCAGATTGGACTAAAACCGATGTAAGCATAATGAGCCAAATCAATAAAAAACGCGCCAATTCTTCGGTAAATGCTGTTGGGCTTTGAAATGTATAACGAGAAAGTACCTGCCAAGAAACGCAGAGTACAAGCTTTAAGAAAAATAAAACAATGAGATATTCAAGGGCTTTTTTCAAGGCTTAACAAATCTAATGATTTGCACGTGAATAAAATACTTGACTCATATTTCAAGGCTTGGTAACTTTGCAAAAAGTTTTGTTATGAGACAATTTGTTATACTTTTTTCACTTTTCACATTTTTCTTAATCATTCTTTCAAATGAAGGATGCAAAAAGGTGAGTGATGATTTTTTTGATGAGCTAGACAGTACTCTTTATACTGCTGATTCAAGCTTAATCATAGATAGTGTTTTAGTTGATACCAGCAAAGTAGAAGAGATTGAATCTCCTATTTATACGGGTCAAGGAATGCCTTCGGCAGATTTATTTACCTTGCATTATCCTGCTTATGGAAAACATTTACCAGGTGGAGGAGTTACAGATGCTCAGCTAGCCAATCTTGCTGGTGGGCTTGTAAAACACAATCTTGATCAAGGATTTTGGGGTAATAATACTTGTGCATTAAGGTTAAGTCATGCATTAAACCTTAGTGGAGCAAAAATTCCAAAGATTATCGGACAAACTTCAAGTGCAGCAAATGCAGATCAATACATATTCAGAGTAAAAACAATGCGAAAATATTTGTTAGAAACTTACGGAGAGCCCTCTATAGTAGGGTCAACAAAAGAAGAATTTTTAGGACACAGCGGCATTGTCATATTTGATACAGGTAATTTGTGGAGTGATGCTACCGGACATGCTACTTTTTTTGACGGCGATCGTGTTTTGGGCGGAAATTATGCCCATATTGAAGGGTATTATTTTGAGAATGCTGCACAGATCATGATGTGGGAAGCAAATTAAAATTACTTTCTTAGCGCATCTTTTTTCTTCTCTAATAAAGCAATTTTATTTTAAAAGATAGAAGAGATCTTTTAGGTGCGGCTTTTCTTTTAAGCGTTTAGTGATTTCATCGGTTTTATCTTTGAAAAGAATTTGTTTGGGGTAGGTGAATTTAACCCCTTGTTCTTTCAGGGAAACTAAAGCTTTAGAACGATAGTCAGCCCAAAGTACTTTTTGTTTTTCGCTACTTTTTTTAGCGGCCTTGTATAGCCAAGATTGTTCTTGTTTGCTTAGCGTATTTAAAAAAGTAGTACTTACCACCAATACATCAGGAATTCTTAAGTGTTCGTCAAAACTATAATGTTTACAAATTTCATAGTGTTTTGAACTGTAAAAAGAGGGGATGTTGTTCTCGGCACCATCCACTACTTTTTGTGCGAGCGCGGCGTACAATTCTGAATAGGCCATGGGCGTGGCAAGCCCCCCAAGATGATTGACCATTTGGGTAGAGTTTTTATGATTCATCACTCTTATTTTTTTACCCTTCACATCTTTGGGGCTATTGATTGGGGTGGATGTGGTATAGAAAGATCGCGCGCCGGCATTGTAAAAACAAAGTCCTTTTAATCGTTTGTCTTCGCCTAGGGCTAAAAGACTCTCGCCAAGCTTATTGTTGAGGTTTGCAAACATTTGACTGTCAGATTCAAACAGATAAGGAGTGCCAAAAATCTCATACTCTTCTATAAAATTGGCAAGGGTGGCAGCACTTACCTTAGTGATGGATATGCTTCCGATTTGTAATAACTCTAATACCTGACGTTCATTGCCTAATTGCCCACTAGGATACAAATCAATGCGCATGCTATTCTTTGAAAGTTTTTGCAGCTCTTCATTGAAAGAAACTAAGGCTTGATGTACTGGGTGGTCGGTGGGTAAGGTGTGGGCAAGACGTACAACTTTTTCTTGTTTAGAGGTGCAAGCTGAAAGGGTGAAGATAGTGATTAGAAGTATTGGGTGGAATTTTTTTACACTTCTGAAGATTTTCTGTAAGGTTTTTCGATATTGCTTTTTGGAGCATTCAAAGCTTGCCTTTGTCAGCTCCAAAAAGCAATACGAAAAACTATTTTCATTTAAAATCATTGAAGTAATTTACTGTATTTTGATAACAGATTTTTTTAATGACCTGACCAATCCAATCGATATCATTAGGCAATAAACCCGCTTCTATATCAGCGCCGAGTTTGTTGCACAGCACACGCCTAAAATACTCATGTCGCGAAAAAGAAAGCAAACTTCTACTGTCGGTAAGCATACCGACAAATGTACTTAATACTCCAAAGGCACTTAAATCATCAAGGTGGGTTTCAATACCCTTTTTTTGATCTAAGAACCACCAAGGCGCTCCCCATTGAATTTTACCTTCGCTACTTCCATCATTAAAATTGCCTGCCATAGTTGCAAACAGCGCGTTGTCTGCAGGGTTTAAATTGTATAAAATGGTTTTGGTAAGCTTCTTTTGATCATCAAGGGTGTTTAAGAATTTTGAAAGCCCTTTGGCTTGTACAAAATCACCAATAGAGTCACAACCCACATCGGCTCCTACTTGTTTTTGCAATCGGGTATTGTTGTTTCTGATCGGGCCCAAATGCAACTGCATGACCCACTTTCTTTTGTGGTACTCACCAGCTAAAAAATGCAACAGGGTGCATAAAAAAGTATGGGCTTTTTTGTAGTTGATTTCTTTGCCTTGAAGGGCTAGGTCAAAAATTTCTTTAGCGGCATTTTCATCAACATCACAAGGCGGAATATGCGATAACCCATGATCAGAAAGACGGCAGCCTGTAGTGTGAAAATGATCAATAGAGACAATAAGGGCTTCTTTAAGATCACTGTAGTTTGAAATTGAGGTGTTGGTACTTTTTGAAAGTGTGTCTATGTAAGCAGTATAATCTTGCTGCATGATGTTCAACACACGATCAGGTCTAAAGCCTGGAATCAATCTTAATGCATCGTCTTTAAAGGCTTTGTGAAATTCTAAGTTATCGGCCGGATCATCGGTTGTACAGACTAGCTTTACATGCATTTTTTTAAGCAATGCTCGAGCAGAATAGGCTTTGGTTTTTACTAGCTTATTGAGTTGTGTATAGAGCGTTTGGGCGTTCTGAATGTTTAAGAATGTATCGATGTTGAAATAACGCTTCAACTCAAGGTGTGACCAATGAAAAATTGGGTTGCCGATCATTTGTGGCAGAGCTGAGGCAAATGCTATGAATTTTTCTTCATCTGTAGCGTTTCCGGTGATGTATTTTTCATCAACGCCTAGCGCGCGCATGGCTCTATATTTGTAGTGATCGCCAGTAATCCATAGTTGGGTGATGTTCTCAAAAACACGGTCTTCACAAATCTCTTTAGGTGAGAGGTGATTGTGGTAATCTACAATAGGCTCAGGTTTGGCATAGCTGTGGTAGAGCATTTGAGCCGTTTTGTTTTGCAGTAAGAAGTTTTGGTGAATAAACATAGTAATAGGTGCAAATTACAGATTTAAAATGGCATGTTCAATACCTCTAATTTCAGCCAAACCCCTTAAGCGACCAATGGCAGAATAGCCTGGGTTGGTTTGTTTTGATAAATCATCGAGCATTTGATGGCCGTGATCAGGTCTAAGAGGTATTGATTTTAAGCGGCTTTGTTGCTCATCACTGAAAATCTTGATAATTTTTGGCATGTCAACGTTGCCTTCTAAGTGGTTTGCCTCGTAAAAATTGCCTTCTGCATCTCGTTTGGTAGCTCTTAAATGTAAAAAGTGTGTGCGTTTGGCAAAGGTTTTAGCCATTTCAATCAAATCATTTGAACTGCTGGCGCCAAAAGAACCTGTGCAAAAACAAAGTCCGTTTACTGGCGTGTCAATAGCATCAAGCAAGGTTTGTACATGTGCCTTGTTAGAAACAATTCTAGGCAATCCAAAAATTTCAAAAGGTGGGTCATCAGGGTGAATGGCCAGTACCGAATTGCATTTTTCAGCCGTAGGCGTAATTTCAGCAACAAAAGCAAAGAGATTGGCTTGCAAAGTTTTCGCATCAATGTGTGCGTAAGAAGCTAAAGCCTCTCTGAAATCGTCAAGGCTGTACCCTTCTTCAGCTCCAGGTAGACCAGCTAAAATAGTTTGCTGAAGATCAGTTTTTTCTTTCTCAGATAGGCTATTAAAACGCGCTTTTACCTTGTCTTGAACCTCTTTTGAGTACTGGGCATTTGCACGCTTTAAAATGCATAGATCAAAAGCTGCCAAATCAACAAAATTGAAATACAAGGCTTTTGAGCCATCGGGCATTTCATAACTCAGATTGGTGCGCGTCCAATCTAGAATGGGCATAAAATTATAGGTAATGGTGTGAATACCTAAAGAGGCTAAATTTTCAATACTCTTCTTGTAATTCTCAATATAGGTTAGATAGTTGCCAGTTCTTTTTTTGATGTCTTCATGCACAGGAATACTTTCAACAACAGACCAAACAAGACCAGCTTGCTCAATTTCTTTTTTACGTTTTTCAATCTCTTGAATAGGCCAAACCTCTCCGTTTTTAATATGGTGTAAGGCAGTGACAATACCTGTAGCACCAGCTTGTTTAATGTCTTGCAAAGAGACGGGGTCTTTTGGTCCAAACCATCTGAATGTTTGCTCAAGTTTTTTCATAATTAATAATCTATTAAAACTATGTTTGCCCTCTCTACAGAAAAAGCTTTAGAAAAATATACAAACCCTCTTAAAAATTCAGAAAAAGCTGGATTTTTTGGCGCACAGGCCTTCCCTGCTTTGTTATTTTTCTTGCTTTTTCTGAATGGTCGTTTAAACATAGTTTATAAATGACCCTTTAAACCCCCGAAAAAGCACTAAATCCACCATCAACTGGCACAACAATACCATTCACAAACTTTGAAGCCTCACTCGATAACCACACGGCAGTTCCGACCAATTCTTCTGGCAAGCCAAAGCGGCGCATTGGCGTGTGCTCAATAATGGTGTTTCCTCTTTTAGTAAACTTTCCATCAGCATCAACAAGTAAATCTTTGTTTTGTTTGCCGATAAAAACGCCCGGAGCAATTGCATTTACTCTAATGCCTTCTCCAAACTTGGCGTTCATTTCAACCGATAGCCATTTGGTGAAATTGTCAATGCCTGCTTTGGCAGCTCCATATCCAACCACACGGGTGAATGGCTGAGAGGCTGTCATTGATGAGATATTGATGATTGATCCGCTTTTTTGCTCTGCCATGGGCTCAGAGAAGATCATGGTGGGCAATACAGTGCCTTTTAAGTTGAGTGAGACCACTTTTTCAAAGTCATGAATCGATAAATCATAAAAAGTTTGGTCTGGGCCAATGGTAGCGCCTTTCATGTTTCCGCCCGCTACATTGATCAGCACATCAATCGAGCCAAAATCTTTTAGAATCGCGTTTTTGGCAGCTTTAAGTTCGTCTTCTTTTAACACGTTTGCCCCGTAGCCTTTGGCAGATCCACCCAAAGTATTCGCCATGGCCTGAGCATCTTCATCTTTACGGTTTACAATGGCTACATTGGCGCCTAACGCATGAAATCCTTTTGCAATTGCAGAGCCAATCACGCCTGCTCCGCCAGTAATTACAACAGTTTTTTTAGATACTTCAAATAAATTATTCATCTTGTTTTGCTAATGCTTTTTCTTTGACTTCAACTCTGTAGGCAATCACGATTCCCAGCTCATATAAGAGCATTAAAGGGCCAGTGACCAATACTTGAGAGAAAATATCGGGAGGAGTAATCACGGCAGATAAAATCAGACAGGCCACAAAAGCCATTTTTCTAAAATTCTTTAAAAAGCCTGCGGTAATCACCCCGCCCTTGGCTAAGAAATAAATCAGCACAGGCAGTTCAAATAAAAATCCGCACCCCAAGACCATATTTACCAAAATGCCATTATAAGAACTAAGTTGTGGAATGTTTTGCACCGCATCACTCACTTGGTAATTCAAGAAAAAATGAATCGAGAGTGGAGCAATGATATAATAAGCAAACAAGACTCCAGCCAAGAAAAGGGTAGAGGTCATAAAAATGAATGAGGTAGAGTTTTTACGCTCTTTTTCAGTCAAGGCAGGTTTTACAAAGCGCCAGACTTCCCATACGATGTAGGGGAAGGCAATGATCAAGCCTACCACCAAAGAAATCATGATGTGCGAGGTGAATTGCCCTGCCATATTCAGGTTTTGTAAATCAGGCATGTTCTGGCCTATACACAAGGTGTCAGGGCCAATCAAAGAAGGCAGCACTTCAGAGAGTTTAGCAGAGGCTTTGCATAGCCATTTGTAGGTGATGAAATCGCCAGATTTAGGGGCTAAAATCACAGAATCAAAGACAAAGGATTTGTTTACAAAAGCCAAGCAAGCCCCAACTATAATAGCTGCAAAACTTCGAATTAAATGCCATCTTAGAATTTCAAGATGTTCTAAGAAAGACATTTCTTCATCGTTGGTATGGGCTTGATCAAGTGACACGGCCTTACAAATTTAGGTAAAAACAGCGCATAACATAATGATAACAATCGCCTTACAATCAATTTACATTGCTTGTTGAGTTTTGTTGATATGAAAAACACCATTACTTTTTTGCTCTTGTGTTCGGTTTTGTTGGGCAAAGCCCAAATCACAGGCTCAGTCACTGATTTAAACAACCAACCGCTTATTGGTGCTACCATTCAAGTGTTGGGCACTACTCATGGTGTTGTCACTGACTTTAACGGAAACTTCTCTCTGGCGCTTACAAATCAAAACATGGTAACTCTTGTTTGCAGTTTCATTTCTTTTCAATCAGACACTGTTTTTATCCACGATTTCAACACGCCTTTACATTTTGTATTAAAAGAAAGTGCACAAAATTTACAAGAGGTGACTATTAAGGCAAAGGCCCTTAAAACCTCTGAGCAGTATGTGCAAACTTTGAAGAAAAATTCGGCTGTTGTACTAGATGGCATTTCAAGCAATGAAATTTCAAAAAGAGGTGATGGCAATGTGGCTGCTGCCGCCAAACGCATTACAGGTTTAACCATTGATGCGGGTAAGTTTGTCTACATTAGAGGGCTTTCTGATCGCTACAGCAAAGTGACGATGA
>JAHDHZ010000025.1:32883-37797 GCA_020631045.1 Flavobacteriales bacterium
GGTAAGTTTGTCTACATTAGAGGGCTTTCTGATCGCTACAGCAAAGTGACGATGAACGGCGTTGAAATTCCCGCGCTCGACCCCAATCAAAACATGCCCGCTTTAAATGCATTTCAAACGGCAATGGTCTCAAATATGCAGGTAAGCAAGACCTTCGCGCCCTACATGCCGGCTAGTTTCACTGGCGGACTAATCAACATCGTTACTAAAGAAGCCCCCGATGGTTTTCAGCTGAGTTTAAGTACTAAAATAGGGGTGAACACTCGCTCGAGTTTTCGATCAGATTTCTTGGGGTTTGAGACCCAAGATATGCACATTCCTGCCGTTGCCTCAGGAACCCTACCCGTTTTATTTGAAGACAATCTGCGTTTAGAGCAAATCAGTCAATCTTTTTCAAAACAGATGCACCCACAACAAGCAAACAGTCTACTAAATCACAGCCACTCATTTTCAATCGGCAACCAAGTTTTGTTAGGCAACAAATCTTTGCGGTTTACCGTGCAAGGGGGTTACAACCAAAATTTCAGACACATTGAAAATGGCACTACTGGGCGCTACAATTTGACAGGCAGCACCGATGAGGTCAACAGTTTAATTGTCAATCGCTTGCTCAAAGATCAAAGCAGTACAGCGAGCAGGCAATATTATGGTTATGCCAATATAGAATTTGACCTAAATGATCGCCACACTTTATTTTTCAACGCCTTGAGTAATCACCAAGCCACCCAGAATGCCCGCATTGCACAGGGGGCTATTCCTAGTGATGCGCCTGATATTATTTACCAGGCCAGAAGTTTAGAGTATGCTAAGAAAAACATGCAGATGGCTCAGTTGGGGTCAGGTTATACATCAAAAAATGAGCGCTTTCAACTCGATTGGTTTACGGCCTTGATTAGTTCTTTGTTAGATGAGCCAGATGGGCGTTATTTCAACAGTGATTATACCCTTAATGGTGGCGATACGCTTTACAATCTACAAGGCGCTTTGTATACCTTGCCAACACGTTTTTATAGAACTTTAAATCAAACTACTACTGATCATAAAATCAATATGCAGTACAGTTTGTTTAATCGAGATTCAAGTTTTGCCAAACTTTTGGGTGGAGCAGCCCTGCTTACCAAACGCAGAACATTGTACCAAAAACGTTTCAATTATCAAATTCAGGGCGTGCAATATCAAGGAGATGTACAAGCATTTCTCTCAGATGAAAACATGCAATTACCATCATTTACAAACCCTAGCCAGTCTTACATATATCTTTCAGATGCTTCTGAGTTGAGAGATAATTATAAAGCGCATTCAAATATTGCATCAGTTTATGGTGCTTTAGACTATAAGCCGATGCCTCAAGTAAGATTTTTACTAGGATTGCGCGCCGAAAAAACCCTTATGAGCCTGATTACCCGAGATGCTCAACTGCCTGAAGGGAAACTCGACAACCTTGATCTTTTGCCTTCAGTGAACACCACGATTTATCTGAAAAATGATCAAAATTTGAGGGTAGGGTATACCAAGACGTTGGCCCGGCCAAATTTCAGAGAAATTGCGCCTTTTGCTTCTTTTGATTTTGCGACTTCGTGGGTGCAGATCGGAAACCCTAATTTACAGCGCACTCTGATTCAAAACCTCGATCTACGGTATGAAAACTATCAGTTCAACAACCTGTTTTTTTCAGTGGCAGCTTTTTACAAACAATTCAAACATTCAATCGAATTGGTGTTTAATCCTCTTTCTTCAAGTGATGAGATTACTTGGATCAACACAGGTATGATTGATCAGCAGCAAAGCCCATATGGCCGTTTGTATGGATTAGAATTAGAGTGTAATACGCGTTTTAAAATGGCAGGCAAAGACCTGCAAGTTGGAGCCAATTTTGCCTACATGCGATCATCTACTCAAATTGACTCACTTTCATTGGTAGTGCTCAGGGCTCAAGATGCTTTTGCGCCTAATAGCCGCCCTATGTTTGGCCAATCACCCTATGTGCTCAATACCTATGCAAGCCTTGAATTGCCTAAGCAAAACATGAAGGCCACTTTGAGCTATAATGTAGCAGGTGAAAAATTAGCAGTGGTGATGGTTGGAGCCTTACCCGATGTGTACGCCCAGCCCATTCACCGATTAGATCTCAAGCTTTCAAAGCAATTGAGTAAATACCTGCAAGCTTCATTTGCAGTGCAGAATATATTAGATCCTGAAATTTTATTGACCCACCAGTTTAAAGGGCAATCTTATGTGTTTAACGCTTACAAAATCGGTAGGGTGTTTAGCTTAGGGCTCAGCTATACCTTGAAATAGCACTTTTTTGCGCCAGATTTTTGATGGGCTTTTCACTTGAAGTATGTACACACCTTTAGGAATCATCAGTGCAGATAAATTTAGTCTGTATGAGGAGTTGTTTGTTTTTTGGGTGGATATTATTTTTCCTTGCACATCAAACAACTCAATTGTTGAGCCTTCTGTAATGTGATCAATGGTGATCAAGGCGTTTGTAGGGTTTGGATACAGTACAAGATCAGTTGCAGTTTCAATATTATTAGAAACAGGCCCGTTGGGTACGTGTAAAATCAAACTTTGAGCACACAAAGCAGCATCTGTAACAGTGACTGAATAATTGTTTGAGGCTAAGTTGTAGGCGGTTGAAGCGGTTAGACCCGTATTCCATTGGTAGGTGTAGGGAGCAGATCCTCCATTGGCCAAAATAGAAGCACTGCCATCATTGTTGCCCAGTATTGATTCAGGAATTACCAGCGTCGATAAGTTTAAAGCGCAAGTGGTATCGCCAAACTCAAAAATTTTGATTGAATCTACTTCTTCACAACCCACGGCATCAGTGACTGTTAAGCGGTAAATACCAGGGGGTAAATTATTGATCTCACTGCTTGTTGCTGCATTTGACCATTGATAGGTGTAGGGCAATGACCCGCCATAACCAATAGCAGAAGCAATGCCATCATTACTGCCTTGGGTCTGTTCATTTGTAGTGGTGAAAAAGATGTTGTAATCGCATATGAGTCCTGAACTGTCGATCAGTTCAACAACAAAAGTATCTGCATCAATACAGCCTTGGGCATCTTGTACCAATACGCTTTGTAGCCCAGTGCTTAATCCAGTAGCTTGCACTGAGGTTTGACCATTTGACCAAGCATAACTGTATGGCTCATTGCCCCCTTGCACGTTGACTTGTAGGGCTCCATCGCCTTCATTTAAATCGCTTTCATGATTGATTAAACTGATTTGTGCTTCAAATCCTGGGCAGTTGGTGTTTACTGCATTGCTTTGCACAATGGTTGAGGCGGTATACGTGCAGTTTGCTTGATCAGAAACCGTGACTGAATAACTACCCGGAGTTAAATTTTCAATGCTGTTGCTATTAGTATTGTTTGACCAGTTATAACTGTATGGCGCAGATCCACCCAAAACAAAAGCTTGCACGCTGCCGTTATTTTGATCTGTATTGGTGGTGTTTTGGGTGTTGAGATTCACCGCAAAATTGGCGCAAGGGTCAGCCACAACAGTTGAATCTGCACCAATCACCACAGTGTCTATCAACACACAACCGCGCTGATCGTTCATGGTGACCGTGTAGGTACCTGAGGTTAATCCCAGTACTTGATTGTTTTGAGAGCCGTTGCTCCACTGGTAGGTAATGGGCTCAGCATCTGAGGAGGCAAACACACTGGCAGTGCCGTTGTAAGATCCTGTAAAACTTTCATTTGAACTCTGGGTATAGGCAGAAAGTACGCAAGGTTTGGGTTCTACGGTGATGTAGTAGGTCATGATGAGTTCTTTACGTTCTGTGTGCGCTCCGAATAAAACGGTGACGCGCCCTTCCATAGTGATGTCTACAGTGTAAATTCCTGGGGTGGTTGGAGTGCCTTTTACGGTTACACATCCATGCTCTTCTCCATCCCAAACGCAATTGCTGTTGTTGTAGCAATACTTATCTAGCCCTGGAGGCATACCGTCAATATCAATAATGGCTACTTCATCTATGTCCATAAAACAATATCCTAAACAATTAGGCATGTATCCAGCATCTACAACGTCTTGTACTTCTTTAGGCGCTTTAAAATTAAAATTAAATTCAAAGAATTGCCCCTCTACAGCATTGGGTAGGGTCGTGCCTGGTAAAGGCAGTATGCCCCATGTGTCAGGGCTGTAATCAATGTTAGGGTCAATGGTGCATTGTGCGAAAAAAGAAGAAGATGCAAATAGTATGACAAGAAAAAATAGAAAGGATTTATACACAGATGGTTGTACCATTTTTTAGCGTTTTTGTTTCGTTTTAAGCCAAGTAATTCTATACTCTTTTTGTGCAATGGTTGAATATAACAAAAGGGTGTCACCTTTAATTTTATAAGCCTTAGGGCTTGAGCCTTTGGCGTATTTGGGGTTAGAGTGGGTGATTTTGTGGTGAAAAAGTGAATCTTTTGTAAAAGTATAAGTGCCTGTGTAGACGTAGTTAGAGTGGGTTTGAATGTTGTATTGTTGATCAAATAGCTCTTTGGTGAGCGAGGTGTCTTGGTAGTGTGGGGGTTGCATGTGAAGGCTCATGCCGCCTCGTCCGTCGTAAGTAAGCCTGCCGGTGCCGTTTTGCATCCAGGGGTGCGGCTGGTAGGCGTTTTCTTTTTTTTGATGAAAGGCAATGAAAGCATAACTGCCTTGAAATTGATCAGATTGGTCAGCCTGGCAGCTGAGAAAACAAAAAAGTATGGCCATTAAGCTAAAGCGCATACTTTACAAGATACATAAACTTGTGATTTGTGTTAAGGGGGTGTATTATTTAGAAATTATTTAATTAGGCGTGTGGAGGGGAGGTTTTTGCGCTTATCACAAAAAACAACTAGAAAAATGAGCAAACCCGCCTAAAAAATCGGATTGCTTCGCCCGGTTTTTTTGGCGCACAAGCCC
>JAHDHZ010000026.1 GCA_020631045.1 Flavobacteriales bacterium
GCCATGTTTTTTTCCTTTTAAATACTCAATTCTTTCTTTTATTTCACCACTTTTAAAATATCTTACAGCAATTCCAGAGAATGGGCTTTTTTTATAAAAATATAATCCTTCTGTTGAGTTTAAGTGTAAGTCTGATTTCTCTACAACGAGATTCGTTTTATGATTTCTGCTTGAGCAAGAAAGCAAGAGTAACAAAAAACCACTAAGAACGATTACTTTATTGAATTCCATTGGGGGACCCTTGATAATCACCTGCAAAAATCAGATAGTAAGCATTTTGATATGTCTCATTGATAATGTGATAATGATATTCTTCTTCTGACGAATGTTGGGTAATGCTAATATGTCCTCCTGAAGCGTCAAGATCTTGGGGGTAATCATTTACAGAAGCGCATTTTCTTCCATAAATAAAAAAACCATCAGATATGATTCCAACCAATTTATCATCATCATCTGACCAAGCTTTTGGTTCAAGGTGGTAATGATAACTTTGCGGTCCTGTATGTGCAGCAGTGTAATCTAAAGAAGGTACCGCGTCATCTAAAGGAACATTTGGGCCTTCTTGATCATTGTAAATCATTGCACCACTAACGGCAATTCCAATAGCTCCTAAACCAGTTGAGCTTGTATTACTTGCTTTTTGTGGGCTAACCGGTACAGTTAGGGTATAAGATCCTTGAAAATCATCAATATTACCAGGAGCCATAAATTCATAACTAGTAGTTGTTGGCTCAACAAATAAAGGATGATTCTCTGCTGCTGCAGGAGTAACCAATGTGTTTCCCATAGGATCAACTGCTGATCTCGCTGTAGTATTTGACCAATATGGAGAACTGTGATTTGGCAGCCCATTTGATTCTATGACTACCTGATCTCCATCTATAAATATATCTACATTTATGCTATCAAACGCACTATATGCTTGGTGTAGGTCACCAGTATTTGTATTGCTAGAGTCTTGGCCTTCTTCATTGTTCTTGTTACAAGAAGCTATGAAATAAAAAGTTATTAGGCTTATTAGTGTTAGATGCGTTGCTTTCATGAGTAGCTATTTAATTTATTGAATTCCATTAGGTGTTCCTTGGTAGTCTCCAGGAAAAAGTAAATAATAGGAATTACCAAACACTTCGTTTATGACATGGTAATGATACTCTCCATCAGGATTGTGAATGGTTGGGCCAAACTCTCCTCCAGAAGCATCAAGGTCTGTAGGGTAAGTTCCATCGGGTTGTCTTCGCCCGTAAAGAAAGAATCCATCTGAAATAATACCTATTAATTTCTCATCGTCATATGATAAACTTGTGTTTTCAGGAACATTTGCGGCTTCTAAATGATAATGATATCCTGAAGGGCCATTGTGAGCCCCAGCATAATCTAATCCAGTAGCAGTTTGAACATCAAAGGGTCTATTGGGTCCTTCTTCATCATTAAAAATGGGCACGCCTGAAACAGCTATTCCGATAGCGCCCAAACTTGTTGCTGAACTAGAAGACGCTTTTTGTGGACTAATTGACACAGTAAGCGTGTAATTTCTCTCTGTTATGAATCCTGGGGTCGTATGATCACCTACTACTTGATCAATATGTAGCGCATGAGATTCTTCCCAATAAGGAGAAGTATGGTTGGGCAAACCATTTGATTCAATCACTACTTGATCTCCATCTAAATAGATCTCTGTGCTTTCTTGGTTAAATTCTGAAAAAGCGGGATGCAAGCTTGATAAAGTTGTGGTATCTGAATTGTCTTTACATGCTGCAAAGCAAACTATGCATACAAAGACTATGGCTGTATGTTTTGTAAGTCTCATTTTTTTATTTTATTGTCTGTTTTCTCTTGGTCTTTCTCTTCTTTCTGGTTTTGGAGCATTTTCTAATTCTTCTTTAGAAATAAAACCATTGCCATTGACATCTATTTTCAAAAAATCTTTAGTCAGTGGGCCTTTCACTTCTTCAACTGATAATTGATTGTCGGCATTAAGATCAAGTTTTTCAAATAATTCTTCGATTGAGGGTGGTCTGTTTTGTCTATGGTTTGGTCTTTCTGAATTATTTTGTTGTGCACTACATCCAAAAGATATAAGTGTTAATATAGCAATTGCTGATAAGTTTGGGTTTATTATTTTCATAATGTTGTGTGGTTATTGATCTTTAATTGTTTTAGACATTTTTATTGGATGATTCCTTCGCTCTTTTCTTGTTTTTTTTTGCCCTTAACAACAAAATCTGAACAAACTCATCGATGAAAAGCTCAAAATTATCTAATTGATCATCTCTTAAAAGCTTTTTAACCTCTAAAAAATGCTTATACGTAACCTCTATTTTTTGAGATTCTAAAGCTTTAATGTTTTGCTTTTGTAAAAGCAAATTATGTGCGGTATCTCTTTTTAATGGCTCAAAATATTCAGCTAATTTTTGCTTTTGTGTACGTTCAATTTTTAAGATTTCTTGATGATGTTGTTCGGCAAGCTTTTCAAACTGATTTTTTTGTTGGTCGTCTAATTCAAGAATCTCAAAAGCTTTATTTAAAAAATTTGGCCTCCTATTTTTATGATGATGATTAGGCTTAGAAAAGAAAAAAAAGCAGATTAGCCCAATATTAATAAGCAATAAAAACAGTGTGGTGTATTTAAAAAATTGTTCGTTGCGCATTATTCATAAATGTTATAAGATGTTACTACGTTTTGGTACTTTCCAAGATCATTCTTTGCTTGAAATCTTGAGTGATTTTCAACTTTGGTTCTGAAAATTAAAGCAGATGTATTGATGATGATCAAAAATGAGGCAGCAACCATAATCCATCTTTTATTTTGCTGATAAAAAGAATAATTATTCTTCTCATCAATAGCATTAAGGATAGAAGCAAACAATTCATCATTTGGCTTTGCTCTATCTGAGCCCTGCATTGAATTAAAAACGTTATTTATCCACTGATCTTTTTGCATTCTATATATGTTTAGACTCTTACTTTTCTTATTTCCTTCGCTCGTCAAACTTTTTTTCTAAATAAACTCTTAATTTCTTTTTTGCTCTTTGCAACAAAGACTCTACTGCTTTTAAAGACATTTCCATCACATCTGCTACTTGTTGTCTGGGTAAATTTTCAATAAAGCTCAGTATAAATGCTGTTTTTTGACTTTCTGGCAAATATTCTATTGCCTCAAATAAAGCCAGCGCTTCTTCTTTTTTTTCTAAAATTATTCCAGGGTGCTTAAAATCCTTTGTGTTCAAACCATTTTCAAACAATCCAATGGAATGATGTTTTTTAAGTTTATTAATGCAGTTGATCGACGTATTTATTGTTATTCTATAAATCCAAGTTTCAACCGATGAGTTGCCTTTGAATTTGTGTGCGTTGTCGTAAATTTTTATAAATACATCTTGAGTAACCTCTTCAGCATTGTTATTGTTTTTCGTATAGCTTAACGCGGTATTGAAAACTTTTGAAGAGAATTTTTTGTACAGGCTCTCAAAAGCTTTTTGATCTTTTTTTGCTATTAATTTTAAAAGTCCTTTATCTAAATCCAAAGAAGTAAAGTAATGAAAAAAACTATTAAATAGTTTTTTTAGTATTTAAGCGAAGGGTTTTTGTTTTTCTGATGTCTAAGGTAGTAAATGTAAAAAACATGAAAACAAAACATTACATAACTATTTTGCTAATTTGTCTCAAAGCTGTTGTTTTTGCTCAACAATTGCCTGCAGAGATGTATTATTCTCAAGATAGTACAATACTATATACAGGAGGTAAAGAACCTCAAGGCTTGTATGATATTAACACAGTAAGACAAGTAAACTTATATTTTGATCAATCAAATTTTTGGACTCAATTAGAGAACAATTATGAGTCTGAAACTCTTTTGCAAGCATCTTTAGATCTTGATGGAGTTTTTTTAGATAGTGTTGGAGTTCGGTTTAGAGGCAATACTTCATATAGACAAATTGGAACTGCTGAAAAAAAATCTTTTAAAATAGAGACAGATTTCATTGTTGATGATCAAGATTTATTAGGGTATAAAAACTTAAAATTCAATAACGCTCATGAAGACCCCTCTTTTATGCGTGAAGTGCTTTATGGAGCAATGGCCAGAAAATATATTCCAATTGCCAAAGCAAACTTTGTAAAGTTGTATATAAACAATCAAAATTGGGGAGTTTATCCCAATGTGCAGTCTGTTGATAAAACAATGCTTGAAGAGTGGTTTTTAAGTAATGATGGAGCTCGTTTCAGAGCTACAACTGATGAGAATAGCCCAGGTGGAGGCGGACCTGGCGGAGGAGGTCCAGGCGGAGGAGGCCCGGGTGGAGGAGGTCCTGGTGGCGGAGGCAATTGGGGCAACGGAACAGCTGCATTGAATTATTTAGGAAACGATACATCAGACTACCAAGAACAATACAGCTTAAAATCAAGTGATATATCAAGTCCTTGGCAAAAATTGATAGATGCCTGTCAAGTCTTAGATCAAGCAAGCTCAGTGAACTTGGCTACTGTTTGGCAAAAAATAGACATTGACAAGGCGCTGTGGTTTTTAGCTGCCGAGAACATATTTACAGATGATGACAGTTATACTATGAAAGGTGAGATGGATTATATGGTTTATTATGAACCCGAAACAGACAGAACCACTCCTTTAGAATACGATGGCAATTCAACTTTTTTAATTGATCAGGCAACCAGTAATGATTGGAGTCCTTTCAAAAATGTAAATGATCAAAACTACCCTTTGTTGAATAAATTATTAAATATACCTGAGTTAAGGCAGCGGTATTTAGCTCACTATAGAACTATATTAGACGAATCATTTACAACTACTAAAATAACTGAATTGGTTAATTTTTATGATTCATTAATTGGTAGTGAAGTTGTGAGTGATCCAAAAAAATTATATAGTACTTCTGATTATTACAATGAGTTACCTGACATTATTTCATTTGTCACGAACAGAAGAAATGCTCTTTTATTAAATTCTGAGGTATCACAAATAGCTCCAACTATATCATCTTCAGTTTATTATAATAGTCAAATGGAGTTATTCACAAAGCCAGATGAGAATGAAGTGGTGAATATTCAAGCTACTGTTAACTCGTCAACTGGAATCAATGGTGTTTATCTTTATTATACAAATGGCCTTGTAGGAAATTTTCAAAAAACAGAAATGTTTGATGATGGTTTACACAATGATGAATCGGCAAACGATGGTGTGTACGGAGCAAACATTCCAGGTTATCTTTCGGGCAATATTGTGCGTTATTATATTGAGGCAATCTCGGCAAATTCAGCAAATTCTTCAAGCTATCTACCTGTAGGAGCAGAGCACGATGTGTTTACATATAAAGTGAACGGAACATCTAGTTCACCTAATGGAGTAGTTGTAAATGAACTGATGGCTTCAAATTCAAATACGGCGACAGATGAACAAGGTGAGTATGACGATTGGATTGAGTTGTATAACACCAATAGTTTTGCAGTTGATCTCAGTGGTTTTTATTTATCTGATGATCCTGACAATATTACAAATTGGCAAATTCCACAAGGTACATCAATTGGTCCGAATGAGTATTTAATTTTTTGGTGTGACGATAATACCAATGATGGACCTTTACACACTGATTTTAAATTGTCAAGTAATGGCGAGTCTGTCGTACTTGCAAATTCTTCACAAAATATTGTTGATCAAGTTGATTTTCAAGCACAAGATTCAGATATTTCATGGGCAAGAAGTCCGAATGGATCAGGACCATTTCTTTTTAAAGAACCAACTTTTGGATTTTCAAATGACAATGTAAATAGTCTAAATTCAATTTCTTTAGGCCAAGAGTTTATTCAGCTTTATCCTAATCCAGCTAAAGAATTTATACATGTTACAATTAGCCAAAATATAGGTGATGAGTTACTTGAAATATACTCTTCTACCGGAAGTTTAATTTATCAGTCAGCTATATCTAAAGAGTTGAGAATTAATCTTGAACAATTTTCTGCAGGACTTTATGTAGCAAAATGTGGTGGCGCATCTCAAAGATTTATTCTTAGATAGAAGATGATTTCAATTAAAAAAAACTATAAGAAATTAGTGAGATTAATATTCGTATTCATCTTACTATGCTCTAGTTTTCTTGTGTTTTCTCAACAAACATCTATTGGTGTTTGGTCTTCTGTTGACATTAGAAAAAAAATAAACAAAAATTGGATCGTTAAATCTGAATTAGCTTACAGAAACATTTATCAAAACTCAAAAGATAAATTCTTAGATCTCGCGGTACGCTATAAGCTAAATAAAAAAATAAAAATTGGATTAGGGTATCGGTATGGCATTGAACAAAATATGGGGTCACCAATCGAATACAGCAATAGATTAAATGTTGATGTAAAAAGTAAGTTTAAGATTTTACCCAAAACAAAAATTGAGCACCGGGTTCGATTTCAAAGAAAATACGCTGAAATGTTCACAAGTACTGATGGATTTTTAGCGACTAACACATTGAGAAATAGGATTAAAATAGATCACAAAACCACTAAAAAAATCAATATCATTAGTAGCTATGAATTGTTCGCAAAACAAAGCTTTAAAGAGGCTTTATTTTTTGCTCGCCAAAGAGCACTTTTAGGTGTTGATTATCAAATTAGCAAGAAGAGTACATTTAATTGTTCATATATCTTTCAAGAAGAATTGCAAGTAATAAATCCTCTGAAGCAACATATTATATCATTCTCATACAGTTTTGAAATTTGATACTTGATAAAGACATAGAGCACTTTGAGTCAATTACACTTGAAGAAATGAATCAGGTTAAATTAATGGACCGTATTGAAACTAAGTTTGTTTTATCTGTCAATCAAATTTCGAGTCTTTTTCAAACACTAATGCCTTATTATAGAGTTGTTTCTTTTCAAGGAGAAGTCATGCCAACATACAATACAGTTTACTATGATACTGAAAATCTATTTTTTTACAGAGAGCATCACCGAAAAAGAAATGATAGATATAAGGTGAGATTTAGAAATTATGTTGATACTAACATTACCTTCTTGGAGGTTAAGCATAAAAAAAATGGCCGTGTTGGTAAACAGAGAATTCAAGTTGAAAATGAAAATTTTACTTTAAACCCTGATTTACTTGAGTTTCTTCACCAAAAAAAAATAAACAAGCAGGATTTAAAAATTTCATTAGAAAACCAATATAAGAGAATTACATTAGTCTCAAATTATTCTATAGAACGAGTCACCTTTGATTTTGATATTAGATTTAAATATCAAAACAAACAAGCCAATTTAGGCAAGATTGTTATCATTGAATTAAAAGAACCTATAAGGTCTCGGTCAAGTAAACTTTATCACAGTTTAAAACAAATGAACGTATTGCCTTACAATCTCAGTAAGTACTGTGTTGGGTTAATAAAAACAAGAGGTTTAGAAAACCTTAAGTACAATAGGTTTAAAAAAAAATTATTGAAAATTGATAAAATAAATGCCCTATGAATATAAATTGGTTTGATGAGGATGTATACAAACTTTTAATGCGATTGTCTATAAATCTTGTATTTATAACAATTATTGTTCGCTATATCTATTATAGAATAACTCAGCGTAAAGACTATTTATTTACGTACTATTTGATAGGCTTTATTATCTTTTTTATTTGTTTTTCTTTGAAGAAGCTTGATATAGATACAGGTATGGGGCTTGGCCTTTTTGCTATTTTTAGCATTATAAGGTACAGAACAAGTCAAATAGAGATTAAAGAAATGACCTATCTTTTTATTGTAATTGGGCTCAGTGTTGTGAATTCTTTGGCGTCAAATAAAATCTCTATGACTGAACTTTTAATTGTAAATGGTTTTATGTTGACTCTAACCTATTTACTTGAATATTACTGGCTATTGAAACATGAAACCCGAAAAACAATTGTCTTTGAAAACATCAAACTTGTGCATCACAATGAAATGCATTTATTAAAAAAAGAAATAGAGAAAAGAACTGGTTTAAAAATTAATCGACTTGAAGTGGGTAAGATTAATTTTTTAGATGATACAGCTCAAGTTAGGATCTTTTATTACGATGATGAACAGGCTCTTTCAGATTATAATCAAACAAGCCAACAATAAAAATAGACATGATGAAAACAGCAAAATACTTACCTTTTACTTTAATTGCTTTTACTTTTATTTCAAGTTGTAAAAAAGGCCCCGGTACTGGTGGTAAAGCAACTATAACAGGCAAGGTTTATGAGTACAATTACAATAATGATTTTTCTGAATTACAAGAAGAATATTATAAAGGTGATCATGATGTATACATAATTTATGGTGATCAACTTACATTTTCAGATGACCAAAAAACAAATTATGACGGAACTTTTGAGTTTAAATATCTGTTGCCTGGAAAATACACTATTTTCACCTATTCAGCTGATACTAATTTATCTGCTCACAGTGATATGACGGTTTTAAAAGAAGTTGAATTAAAAAAAGATGAAAGTCTTGATATTGGCCTTTTAAAAGTGTTTGACTTATAGGTTTAGTTGGTTTGATTTTACAACAAAATCTAATTAGCAACCAAAATATAATTCTTATAATACGTATCAATACCCACCTTTTTTAAAAACTGTTTTACCCGATCTTTAAAAGAAGTGCGGTTAAATCGAATGTCATAGTCAAACGTCCAATTTTTCTCAGCGATGCGTTTTTGCATCACCTTGGGGTGTGATTCTTTAAATTCATCAAGGCTTGCAATGTGTTTTTCATAATGAAAAACAGGTCCTTTTTCAATGTTTTGATCTAACCATTTTTGATCATGCCAAAGCAAATGAAAATTCTCTTGCTTTTGTTGCATTGCCTTTGGGTCTTTGACCCATCCATAATGGTAGATCTGGGCATTTGCTTTGGCTACCTTGAGTTTTTGATTGCCTGTTTTGCGAAACCCTTGTGCATCTCCAAAAGAGTATACACCTCGATTATTTTTGATGATGCGTACTTCATTTTTATACCATCTTGATGAGGTGCCAACATAGTCGTAAGAGCCATAAAAATGAGTGTAATCAAAAAGCAATCCATCTATTTTTGAGTCATTTAAATGCCTGAGCATCGCATTTTTAATATTTGGGTGAAAGCGTTCGTGTACGAGCTCATCTCCTTGAATATAAAAACACCAATCGGCTTTTTCAGAAACGGCTTTTAAAGCTTTATTGGTTTCATCTGCCAATACTTTTCCGCCGGTTTTCAGCTCTTTGTTCCAGGTAGTGTGTATGATTTTAATTTTTTTTGGGTGGATGCCCTTGATCAATTCAAGAGTTTGATCTTCGCTATCTCCAACAGCAACCACAAAGTCATCACATAAATCAATAATTGAAGTGATGGCCTCAACGATGGGATAATCGTAAAGCAACGCATTTTTAATAAAAGTAAAGCCTGTTACGTGCATAAAAAAAGCCGTGAACAAAATTGCCCACGGCTTAAAATTATCAAAAATTTGACGTTTCTTAGTTCTCTTGCGCTAAAGCTTTTTTAGATTTCTTCGCCTTACCATTTAAATTAACTTTTTTAGTTGTATTTAAATTACTAAGTAATGAAGCCACTTGCTTACCTGCGGCATCTCTTCCACCCAAACCAAAAGCCAGGGCAAAAGCAACAGCAACAGCACCAAGGGTTAAACCAAATGCTAAGTTCACAATGCTATTTGCAATGCCCATAGCGTTTAATGAGATCGCCATGAACACACCGATAATTGCAGTTTTAGCGATCATCGCCAATGTATTGCTTACTCCTTTTAAGAAGTTGTTAGAAACAAAGTTTGATATTAAAACACCAGCAAGCATAATCACCATGCCAAAAAGAATTTGACCTGTTAAGGCATAAATGTTATTCAATGTGGTGGTCAACTGAACCAATCCTAATTTTTCAGTGCCAGAAATAATTCCTGTAAACATGATGAAAAAGAATGCAACATTCTTCAATGTGTTTACCACAGAATTTTTGTTGCCTACATATTGTGCAAGACCTGCATTTTTTGCCCAATTATCAAGGTTAAACCCTTTTAATAACTCGGCTAGTGCATTTGTAACGAATCTTCCGATTACAAAAAAGATACCTACGATTAAACCAGCAGCAATGATGTTAGGAATAGCACCAATGAAAGTGGCCAACATTGCCGTAGCAGGCTCAGAAATGGCTTTCATTTCAAGTGCGTCAATTGCTAAGATTAAAATCGGAACAAACACAAAAACAAACACAATATTTTTAGCGATAGCCACCAAATCAATATTTTCATTGATGTTTAATTTATTGGCGGTGCGCTCAATCCATCCAGTGATTAATCCAACAGTTTCTGAAGCGAGTGTTGCAATAATGTATCCTGCAAATCCGATAATGCCCGCAGCAATGATCTTAGGAATAAACCCAAAGAAGGCAGTAAGCATCGCGTTTAGCGGCTCAAACACATTTGAGACGCCTAACTTACTTAAAGTAATAATACAAACAAAAGTCAATACTAAATAATAAGCTAGTTTACTGATCGTGCGCTCTGCTTTGAAAGCAGTTTTTGTAGAAGTTTTGTTGATTCTTCTATCAAGGCCTACGCGATTAAGTACACGGTAAAGTACACGGCGAATGATTCCGGCTGCAAACCAACCTACAACAAAAATTGCTAGAGCGCCTAAAATATTGGGCATTGATCCGCCAAAACTGGCAAACAATGGCTCAAAAAAGTGAGAAAATGAATTGATGATTTCCATGATGTATAAAATGTTTAATTGTTAATGCGAGCAAATTTAAGAGACAAAAGAGGTGAAAACACGTATTTATAAGGCTTTGTGAGGGTTTTTATGGTGAGGCCCAAATTTTATTTGGCAAACACCCTTATTTTGTCAGTAAATGAAAGAGGATCATTTAAGCAGTTTCTTATATATTTGTCGCCTAAATATACCATACTATGAAAATTAAACTGCTTACTTTTTTAACCCTAGGGATTTGCTTGACCCTGATTATGTCTTCCTGTTCGTCGAATCAAAATGAAAATACCCAAGCAGATGAACACAATCAAGGCGCACAGGCTGATGGATTCGCATACATGACTGAGCAGGTAGCAGATTTGAGAATTTTACGTTATGAAATTCCGGGCTTTGAGTCATTGAGAAAAAAAGAAAAAGAGCTGTTGTATTATTTATATCAAGCCGCTTTATCAGGTAGAGACATGATGTGGGATCAAAACTATCGTTTCAACTTGGCAGTGAGAAGAACTCTTGAAAATATTCATACTACTTACAGTGGAGATAAAAACAATGAAGAGTACAATGCTTTTACAGAATACATGAAGCGTGTTTGGTTTTCAAACGGCATCCACCACCATTATCAAAACACAAAGATTGAGCCAGGGTTCTCAAAGGCATATTTTAAAACCTTAATTGAGGGTTCTGATGCTGAAAAAATGCCTTTAGATCACAATGAAGATTTGGCTGGCTTTACAGAGAAAATAACAGATGTGATTTTCAACAAAGAGGTAGATTATAAAAAGGTCAATAAGGCTGATGGAGTAGATATGATTCAGGGGTCTGCAGTCAACTTCTATGGTCAAGGGCTCACACAAAAAGAAGTAGAAGATTTTTATGCTGCAAAGAGAGATGCAAACGATAAAACACCCATTTCATATGGTCTAAATTCGAAGCTTATAAAAGAAGGAGGCAAAATTAAAGAGCAAGTCTGGAAAGTAGGGGGCATGTATAATGATGCGATCGTAGAAGTGGTGAAGTGGTTAGAAAAAGCAGTAGCCGTATGTGAGAGTGACAAACAAAAATTGGCCCTTGAAAAATTGGTAGATTATTACAAAACGGGAGATTTAAAAACCTTTGATGAGTATAGCATTGCTTGGGTGAACGACACCAAATCACCGATTGATGTAGTGAATGGTTTTATTGAGGTGTATAACGATCCTATTGGTATGCGTGGATCTTTTGAATCAGTCGTGTCTTTTAAAGATAAAGAAGCCTCAAAGCGTATTGAAACCATTGGCAATGATGCGCAGTGGTTTGAAGACAATTCGCCTATTATGGACGAGCACAAAAAGAAAAACGTAAAAGGTATTTCTGCAAAAGTGATTACAGTAGTTGTTGAGAGTGGAGATGCATCTCCTTCAACGCCTATTGGCATTAACTTACCAAACGCCAACTGGATCAGAGCCAACCACGGTTCTAAATCAGTACAGCTGGGCAATATTGTACATGCCTATGAGCAGGCAAAGTCTGGTTCTGGCTTTTTAAAAGAGTTTTGTTATGACCAGACAGAGCTGAACAGAGCCAAAGAATTTGCTGGATATGCCGATATGCTGCACACCGATATGCACGAGGTGATTGGGCATGCTTCTGGCAAAATCAATGAAGGAGTAGGCACTCCAAAAGAAACCTTGAAGAATTACTCTTCAACGCTTGAAGAGGGTAGAGCAGATTTGGTTGCTCTTTATTACCTGTTAGATCAAAAATTGATTGATATAGGAGTAATGGAGTCTTTAGAATACGGAAAAGCAGCTTATGACGATTACATCAGAAATGGTTTAATGAGTCAGCTCACGCGTTTAAAGCCAGGCGAGGTGATTGAAGAAGATCACATGCGTAACCGTCAAATGGTGGCACTTTGGGCCTATGAGAAAGGCAAAGCAGATAATGTAATTGAAAAGAAAACACGCGATGGCAAAACCTTTTTTGTGATCAACGACTATGAAAAATTACGAGTACTATTCGGAGAGTTGCTCAAAGAAGTGCAGCGCATCAAATCTGAAGGTGATTTTAAAGCAGGTAAAGATTTAGTAGAAGGGTACGGTGTTCAGGTAGACAAAGCCTTGCATGAAGAGGTCTTGGCACGTTATGAAAACTTAAAAATTGCGCCTTATTCTGGGTTTATCAATCCTAAATTAGTGCCTGTATACAATGACAATGATCGCTTAATTAATGTGAAGGTAGAATATCCTTTTAGCTTCTCTGAGCAGATGATGGAGTATGCTACAGATTATTCTTTTTTGCCTACATACAATAAATAAGAAACTTTTCTGTTAATTTAGGGCCAGTATCTTAAGCTTATTTAGATACTGGCCTTTTTTATGAAAATACAGGTTTTAATAGCAGTTTTTTTTGGGTGGATGTGCGCTTGCTCAGCTCAAGTACAAGGCGTGTATAAGTTCTTAGACTTGCCCGGCAGTGCCTACAGCGCTTCTTTGAGTAATATGCTGTTGAATACGCAAGATTCTTCCATACAAATTGCCTTGAGTAATCCGAGCTTTTTAAATAAAAGGCTGAATAGACAAGCTTTTTTAAACTATAACAAGTATGTGGCAGATATTCATGCCTCAGATGTGGCGTATGTGTTTACCCATAAAAAATATGGGGTCTTTATGCCTACTTTGAAAGTAGCCCATTACGGAAAAATTCAAGAAACCAATGAATTCGGGGAATTCTTACGCGATGTCTCAGCTTCAGAATTCGCTTTAGGGCTTGCTACAGGCAACACTTTTTTTCAAGATTTTAGATACGGAGTGCGCCTAAGATTGATCTATTCTAATTTAATCTACAACAGCTCTTTTGGATTTTCTACTGATTATTACCTCAATTATTCAAAAGATCCAAGCAATTGGGGTCTGTCTTTAGCCGTTGAAAATCTGGGCGCCCAACTCAAAAAGTTTGAAGGCAGTGCTGGTACAAGCTTGCCGTTAAACATTCGTCTCTCTGCTTCAAAACGCCTAGCCCACGCACCCTTTAAGCTTCACATTCAATACGATTATTTGAACAACTTTCAAACCAGAACACGCCCGTTCTACGACCCCACGCAAAGCACCTCTTTTTTAACCACTACGGTAGATACAACCATCACAACAGCTCAGCACTTTTTAGGCCACCTCACAGCAGGCATCAGCTTTATCCCATCACGTGCATTTCACGTAAACTTTGCCTACAATCATAAACGTGCCCAAGAAAACAGCGCGCAATTTGCCTCTCGATTTGCAGGATTTTCTTTAGGTTTTCGTCTCAAACTTAGAAGACTGGCGATTAGTTATGCACTTTTCGGAAATGCATCTGGCCTTTCATCAAACTTTATCAGCTTAACTTTTTTATCTTTACAGCGCAAAGCCAAATCCACCCAAAAAAAGCGTGAGCCAAAAACAAATTAATATTGCAATTGACGGATACTCTTCATGCGGAAAGAGTACAGTTGCAAAGCTATTGGCCAAAAGGGTAGGATACATTTACATTGACAGTGGGGCCATGTACAGGGCAATCACTTACTTTGCTTTACAACGAGGCATCATCAAAGACAAGAGCATTTATAAACCTTCATTGCTTAAAGCTCTTCCGAGCTTACACATTCGGTTTAAAAACAATGAAAAAGGTCAAGTTCAAACCTATTTAAATGGCGAGAACATCGAGAAAGAAATTCGCACCATGCACGTCTCAGCACATGTCTCTCAGGTAAGTGCAATTAAAGAAGTTAGAGAAAAATTAGTAGCCCTTCAACAAGATATGGGCAAAGAAAAAGGGGTAGTGATGGATGGTAGAGACATCGGAACCACTGTTTTTCCTGATGCAGAAATCAAATTTTTCTTAGTTTCAGACTTAGATTTGAGAGTCGAGCGCAGAAGAGCTGAATTGCAAGCTAAAGGCATTCAGGTGACCTCAAAAGAGGTAGAAGACAATTTAAGAAAGCGCGATTACATCGATTCAAATCGAGAAGAAAGTCCGCTCACCAAAGCTAAAGATGCCATTGAAATTGACAATTCTGAAGTCAGTTTAGAAGTTTTAGTTGAGCAATTACACCAAATGATTTGTGATAAGGTAAACGAACTTTGCGTAAAATGTTAGCTTAAGGCAAAAAGTCGTATATTGTTTTTCATAAATTCAATCTATGGCACTTAGTAAAGATCAAATCGCTCAGCGCATTGCCCAAGAACTTCGAGATGGTTGGTATGTCAATTTAGGAATCGGAATTCCTACCTTGGTGGCCAATCACATTCCTAAAGACATTAGCGTAGAATTTCAATCTGAAAATGGCTTGTTGGGTATGGGCCCTTTTCCGTTCGAGGGTGAAGAAGATGCCGATTTGATCAACGCAGGCAAACAAACCATTACCATGCAAAAAGGTGCAGTGCTGTTTGATTCTGCCACTTCTTTTGCTATGATTCGCGGGGGGCATGTGCAATTGACCGTTTTGGGTGCGATGCAAGTAGCTCAGAATGGCGATATTGCCAATTGGAAGATTCCAGGTAAAATGGTCAAAGGCATGGGCGGAGCGATGGATTTAGTTGCTTCAGCTGAAAACATCATTGTGGCCATGACCCATACTAACAAAAAAGGTGATTCAAAGCTTTTAGAAGCTTGCTCTTTGCCTTTGACAGGTGTTGGGTGCGTAAAAAAAATTGTAACAGACCTAGCCGTTTTGTCTGTTGAGAATAATGCCTTTAGATTACTTGAGCGCGCGCCAGGGGTAAGCGTTGAAGAAATTCAAGAAAAAACACAAGGACAATTGATTGTTGATCAGCAAGTTCTTGAAATGAAGCTCTAAATGTTTGCCATGAAGAATTTCTTAAGGTTGATCGGTACTCTTTGTTTACTGTTTAGTTTTCCTGCTCTAGCATCAGCAAGCACTGAGGCTTCTTCTGCTCATCATATTGATGCTGCAGTTTATGGCTTGGTGTTTTGTATAGCAGCCCTTTTGATCGGCGCTTTGGTGCGTTTTTTCTTTCAAAAAACACCTCTGCCTTTTACGGTGATTCTCTTGATGGTAGGCATGGGGCTAGGAGCGCTTTCTCGCGCAGATATTCTAGTTCAGTTTAACCTTCAAACCTTTGACAATGCACTGATTTGGGCCTCTGAGATAGATCCTCATTTATTGTTGTTTGTCTTTCTCCCCATTTTGATTTTTGAAGCCAGTTTCAACATGGATTTACACACCTTTAAAAAAACAGGCATCAATTCAGCGATTCTAGCCATTCCAGGCATTGTATTGGGGCTTTTAATTGTCGCTGCAATGGTTATGAGTGCTGCGCACTTCAATCTAGGATTTCAAACTTGGACTTGGCAAATCGCCTTGATGTTCGGAGCGGTAATTTGTGCAACAGACCCCGTGGCGGTGGTGGCCATTTTAAAAGAATTGGGCACTTCAAAACGCTTAGGCACTCTAATTGAAGGAGAATCTTTATTGAACGATGGTACTTCACTTGTGATTTTCATGGTACTTATGGCCTCTTTAACAGGAGAGGTCAGCAATGCACATCCGATCATACAGTTTTTAATTGTTGCGGGTGGAGGCACCTTATTGGGGGTGTTGATTGGCAATCTTTTTTTGGGGTGGATTGCGCGCGTCTTTAGAGATGCATTGATAGAAATTAGTGCGGTCATTGCAGCGGCCTATTTAACTTTTTATTTGGCAGAATATGTCTTTCACGTTTCAGGTGTATTGGCTTTGGTGGCACTAGGTTTGTCTATTGGTGGATTTGGTAAAGCAAAAATCAGCCCTAGTGTAGAGCATTTTATGGAAGAATTTTGGGAATTGGCAGGATTCATGGCCAACTGCATTATTTTCATCATTGTAGGAATCATCATCAGTATGAAGACTGTCTTTACTGTTCAAAGCTTTTTGTTGTTGTTCTTTATTTATTTAGTGATTCACATAGCAAGGGCTTTGATGATGCTGTTGTTTTATCCGGCTATGAAGAAAATTGGTTATGGCATTTCAAAGCAAGAAGCGATTGTGGTGTGGTTTGGTGGATTGCGTGGTGCGTTGGCACTTTCTCTGGGCTTGATCTTTTTGGGCATCGACAGTCAATATGTCTCAGAACAGATTAAAAATGAATTTTTCTTTCTCATCTCAGGTACAGTGGCTTTAACATTGCTTATCAATGCAACAGTTGCAGAACGTTTAATTAAATTCTTAGGCCTCACCAATACGTCTGCTGCTACGCGTTTGATCAGACAAAAAGCAACACATCACCTAAATGATTCATTACAGTCGTATTTAGAAGAAATGAAAGCAGATCGGTATTTGAAAAAAGCCAATTGGGATGTAGTTGCAGATAGTTTGGCAACTTCTAGTGGTCTTTCAGATCATCAGCAAATTGAGTTTGAACAGAAAGTCTACCAGACACGCATTCAATTGTTAGAAATAGAGAAGTCAAGCTATTGGAAACAATTTAAAGACGGCCTTTTGGGTGTTGCTGCAGTAAGTAAGCTAAATGACACGATCAATCACATCATTGACATGGAAGGCAAGGTAGCGCTCTCTGAGCGTAAAGATTTAGAAATGTCATGGAGCCCACCAAGATTGTACAATTGGTTGAATCAAATTCCTGTAGCAAGCCTATGGTCAAGTAGACAAATACTCAACAGACTCTACGACAGTTATGATGGAGCGGTAAGCATGATTGTTTCTCAAAAGAAATGCCTTGAGGTATTAAACTCTATGTTGAGCAGCAAGACCATTTTGGCCTCTGAGTACGAATTGTTAGAATCTGAAATTCAAGACAACATCATTCAATGCAATACCTTTATTAGAAATTTAAGGCGCAATCACCCTGAGATTTATTCAAAAATTAATACCAAGCAAGCATCAAGGCTTTTGTTAAATAAAGAAAGAAGCGTGATCAATCAAATGGCCGCTCAAGGCATCATTGACGATAAGACTTCTGATGAGATGCGCCAAGACCTATCCATCCGGGTAAAAAAAGTGGGGTAGAAAGCATTTTTGTACAATAAAGTGAAGAGCCTTTTCGTTAATCAGTAAAAGAATTTATTGACATATGGCTAAATTTTACTCTCTTTACTTAAAAGAAAATAAATCAACTTCACCAAGACTAGAAAAGCAAGTTTTACCCAAGCAATCAACCATTGACTTTATTTTAAAGTATTCAAAGTCTGTTGAATTTCAAAAAAGTGACTCCAAGCACTATAAGTGTCATTTAAACTAAAGTTTTAATAGTATTCTTAGTTCTAAGAATTTTTTAGTGCATCTAAAGAATATCCGGTATAGTTTGTAGCGTCAAGCTTGAAAAGTTCTTCTTTGATATGCTGTTCAACATTTAGTTGCTCAATAAATATTTTAAGGTCTTCTTTGGCGATGTTTTCATTCTTGCGGGTCAATGCTTTAAGCTGTTCGTAAGCATTTTCAACACCCTCTCTTCTTAAAATATTTTGAATGGCCTCTGCAAGTACAATTTGGTTAGATTTTAAATCTTTTGTGATTTGATGTTCTTGCACCAAGAGTTTGTCTAATCCTTTTACAAGTGCTTTGCAGGCAATGACAATATGCCCGTAAGGTACGCCAATGTTTCTAAGCACTGTAGAATCTGTTAAATCTCTTTGCAGCCTTGAAACAGGTAATTTATCTGATAGGTGTGCCAAAAGTGCTCTAGCAATGCCTAAGTTGCCTTCTGCATTTTCAAAATCAATCGGATTCACCTTGTGGGGCATGGCAGAAGAGCCCACCTCGCCCTGCTTGATTTTTTGCTTAAAGTAGTTCATAGAGATATAGGTCCAAAAATCTCTAGATAAATCAATTAGAATGGTGCTGATGCGCATCCAAATTTGAAAGTATTCAGCTAGGCTATCATAATGTTCAATTTGTGTAGTAATCTCTTGTCTTTTTAGCCCCATTGAGGCTAGAAATATACTGGCTTGTTTGGGCCAGTTGATTTGATTAAAAGCTACTTTGTGCGCATTGAAATTTCCAGTTGCTCCTCCGAATTTTCCTTCAAATTCAAAGTCGTGTAAGAGCTTGATTTGTTTTTTAAGTCTTGCAACAAATACATAGACTTCTTTTCCCAGGCGCGTTGGGCTTGCGGGTTGGCCATGGGTGTGAGCGAGCATCGCAATGTCTTTCCATTCTTCAGTTTTTTGCTCTAGGTTGTTTGTGAGCGTTTCAATTTCATTGAGCAAAACATGGTGTTGTGCATCTTTCAACATCAAAGGAAAGGCCGTATTGTTGATGTCTTGAGAAGTGAGGGCAAAGTGCACAAATTCTTTGTGTTTTGATAGTTTAATTTGGTCAAATTGTTCTTTTAAATAGTATTCAACAGCTTTCACATCATGATTTGTGATTTGTTCAATGGTTTTGATTTTTTGAGCTTCTTGCACATCAAAATTAGTAACAATCTTTCTAAGACGAGAGATTTGATCATCAGACAATGATAGTTGTTCAATGGTTTGTGCCAGAAAAATAAAGTACTCAACCTCTATGTGTAAGCGATATTTAAACAGGGCAAATTCAGAAAAATAATCTTGTAAAGCCACTGTTTTTTTTGCGTATCTTCCGTCTATGGCTGAGATGTTTATCATGTTTTGACTCATGTCTACAAAGCTAAATATTACGCTTGATAATCAGAAAATTTTAAACAGTTTCTGATTGCATGAGAAAATTATTTTTTATTTCAATCATTTACATTAAATTTGCGAGCCTAAAAGAAGAAAAAAGATGAACCCAGTAATCAAAGAAATTCAATCTCAAATCTCTCCAGTAACAGCAAATGTTGACTTTAATGCGGGTGATACAGTTACGGTAAGTTATGAGATTAAAGAAGGTGAAAAAACACGTGTGCAGCAATTTCAAGGAGTTGTTCTTCAAAGAAGAGGTTCTGGAAGTTCTGAAACGTTCACAGTGAGAAAAATTTCTTCTGGTATTGGGGTGGAGCGTATTTTTCCTTTGGCATCACCTTTTATCAATAAAATTGAGGTGAATAAAAGAGGTGTTGTTAGAAGAGCAAGAATTTTCTATCAAAGAGCTCTAACGGGTAAAGCAGCTCGTATCAAAGAAAAGGTTGTTTCAAAAAAATAACTCATGCGTTTAGCAAGAGTTTATTTCTACTTAATTTTCATTTCATTATTTGCTTCATGTGCAGATCCCTGCCTTGATGTTCAATGTACTAACAATAGTATTTGTCAAGATGGATTGTGTGCTTGTGATGTGGGATATGAGGGTGATGATTGTTCTGTAGAAGCCAGAGCTAAATATTTTAAAACTTACACCTACACAGTCATTGAAGAAATGTGTGGTAGTAATTTCAATGAAACTTCATCTGTTCAAGCGACTCTTATAGTTTCAAGTGCTCCAGAGGTATTAGATTTAACTATTCAAGACGGCAATCGTAGTTTTGTAGTGCGCTTAGACGACAATCAATTTGAAGGATCCTCGTTCACAGAAACAGGCATTGATGGCAATAAAACGATTACGCCAAGCGGTTCATTTTTTAACAATAAGTTGTTTTTGACTTACAATACTGTTGAGCAGGTAAATGGTTCTACCATAAGCTGTGTGGTTGAGATTGAGGCAAAGTAAAAAGGCAGTTTTGTTTATAACTCCAGTATTCACAAGTTGTTTTCTTGCTTGAATTTTCTGAGCTTTAATGGCTAAATAATCACCTAGGTAAAGTGTTTTTAATATTTGATACCGAAACAACCGGACTACCTAAAAACTTCAAGGCTCCAGTATCTGACTCAGACAATTGGCCCCGCGCAGTTCAATTGGCCTGGCAGTTACACGACGCTAAGGGCGAGCTGATCGAGGTTAAAAACTTCATCATACGACCCAACGGCTTTACCATTCCATTTAACGCAGAACAAGTACACGGTATATCCACCCAAAGGGCAGAGCGAGAGGGCATGCCTTTAGACTATGTTTTTGAGCAGTTTTCAAAAGCTTTAGCACAAACCAAATTTTTAGTTGGCCACAACATTAACTTTGATATTAATATTTGTGGAGCTGAATACTTTAGATTGGGCCAGCAGCAAATTTTAGAGCCCTTCAAATCGTTAGATACCGTTCGATTATCAACCGATTACTGCAAAATTCCAGGCGGAAAGGGGGGCAAATTCAAGTGGCCTACGTTAACTGAATTGCACCAACATTTATTTGGTCATGCCTTTGAGGCGGCACACAATGCATCTGCAGATGTTGAGGCTACAGCACGGTGTTTCTTAGAGTTAATTAGAAGAGAAGCCATTAGTTTAAAAGCACTAGACTTTCAAGTACAAGACCTAAAAGCTTTTCAGGCACAAAACCCTGAAGAAATTCAGTTATTGGGCCTCAACATTGAGCCTTATCATGAAAATAAGCCTAAGCCTAAAGCTGCTGAACAAGTTCAAGATAATGCCCCTACTGAGCAGCAAAAAGACTTGAGTGCTTCAGATTTCGTGCATTTGCATGGGCACTCACAATTCTCTGTCTTGCAAAGTACCGCCTCAGTTAAAGGCATTGTTGAAAAAGCCAAAGAGTTGAATATGCCTGCGGTAGCCATTACCGATATGGGCAATATGTATGGCACTTTTAAGTTTGTCAAAGAAGCATTAAAGGCGGGCATTAAACCCATTGTAGGTTGTGAGTTTTATTTGGCTGCTGATCATACCAATAAAGAGTTTAAAGACAGTAGTATTCGTGAGGTGTTATTGGCTAAGAACATAAAAGGGTACCATAATTTGGCAAAACTTTGTTCAATTGCCCACATTGATGGGTTTTACTATGTGCCTAGAATTGATAAAAAGCTGATTGAACAGTATGCTGAAGGATTGATCGCTCTTTCACTGAATCGTTCAGGAAGCATTTCAGACGCCATTTTAAATGTTGGTGATCAAAAAGCCGTAGAAGAATTAGAATGGTTTAAAAAGATATTTAAAGATGACTTCTATCTTGAGGTTTGTAAGCATGATTTGCCTGAACAAGCAGTGGTGAATAAAGCTTTTCAAAATTTTTCTCAATCGCATGGGGTCAAACTCATTGCTAGTAACAACTACTTTTATTTAGACCAAAAAGAAGCAGAAGCGCAAGATATTCTATTATGTGTAAAAGATGGCGAGCAAAAAAGTACGCCAATTGGTAGGGGTAGGGGCTTTCGTTTTGGCATGCCTAATGATCAGTTCTTTTTCAAGACGGCTGATGAAATGAAGGGCTTGTTTTCAGACATGCCTTCGGCGATTGAAAATATTAAAGAGCTCATTGATAAAGTCGAGACCTATAAACTTGAGAGAGATGTCTTGCTACCAAAGTTTGATATTCCATCAGAGTTTAACACAGAAGATGATTATCTCAGACACATCACGTATGAAGGGGCTAAAAAAAGGTATGCTGAGCTTACCGATGATATTAAAGAGCGTTTAGATTTCGAGCTAGAAACCATCAAAAAAACAGGCTACCCTGGGTATTTCCTAATTGTACAAGACTTTACCGGAAAAGCCAGAGAAATGGGCGTTTCCGTAGGGCCGGGTAGAGGTTCAGCAGCAGGTTCAGCTGTTGCGTATTGTATTGGTATTACCAATGTTGATCCTATTAAGTACGACTTACTATTTGAGCGTTTTCTAAATCCAGACCGTGTCTCTTTGCCTGATATTGATATTGATTTTGATGATATCGGTAGGCAAAAAATCATTGATTATGTGATCGATAAGTACGGCAAAAACCAAGTTGCTCAAATCATCACTTATGGTTCTATGGCGGCAAAGTCATCTATTCGAGATGCTGGGCGTGTGCTTGAGCTGCCCTTGAGCGATACTGATCGGCTCGCTAAGATGGTACCTGACACACCGGGCATTTCTTTAAGCAAGGCTTTTAAAGAGGTCAAAGAATTAGATTCGATCAAAAAGCAAACTAATTTAGAAGGAGAGATTCTAAAACAAGCTGAAGTCATTGAAGGCTCTTTGAGAAACACAGGAATTCATGCTTGTGGTGTGATCATTACCCCTGAAGACATCACCGATTTAATTCCGGTGACGACCTCTAAAGATTCAGATTTATTGGCAACCCAATTTGACAATAGTGTGGTTGAGTCTGCTGGCCTACTAAAGATGGATTTCTTAGGCCTTAAGACCTTGAGCATCATTAATAAAGCCATTGAAATCATCAAAGGTAGAAGAGGTGTTGAGATCATAGCAGATGAGATTCCTTTAGATGATCAGAAAACCTATGAGCTTTATCAAAGTGGCCAAACCAACGGTACTTTTCAGTTTGAGTCTGCGGGTATGCAGCGCTATTTGAAGCAATTAAAACCTGATAAGTTTGAAGACTTAATTGCCATGAATGCCCTTTATCGCCCTGGGCCTTTAGAGTACATTCCAAATTTCATTGCCCGTAAGCATGGCAAAGAGCCTATTGAGTATGATTTGCCTGAGATGGAAGAATACTTGGCTAGTACCTATGGTATTACTGTCTATCAAGAGCAAGTGATGTTGCTTTCTCAAAAGCTAGCAAATTTCACCAAGGGTCAAGCAGATTTACTCAGAAAAGCCATGGGTAAAAAGATCAAGGCTTTGCTTGATGAGTTAAAACCCAAGTTTATTGAAGGATGTAGTGCGAATGGCCATCCAACCGAAAAAGCAGAAAAAATCTGGAAAGACTGGGAAGCTTTTGCAGCGTATGCTTTCAATAAGTCACACTCGACTTGTTATTCTGTGGTAGCCTTTCAAACGGCCTATTTGAAAGCCAATTACCCTGAAGAGTATATGGCAGCGGTATTAACCAACAACATGAACGACATCAAAAAAGTTACATTTTTTATGGAGGAGTGTAAGCGTATGGGCTTAGACGTGTTGGGACCTGATGTCAATGAAAGTTATGGTGGATTTTCTGTGAACAAGCAAAATCAAGTTCGTTTTGGATTAAAAGCCATTAAAGGAGTAGGGGCTGCGGCCGTACAAAACATTATTGAACAAAGAAAAGCTGAAGGAAATTACGCCTCAGTATTTGATTTGGTAAAGCGTATTGATTTAAAAGCGGCAAATAAAAAAACCTTTGAGAGTTTAGTTTTGGCTGGAGCTTTTGACGGATTGCACCACAATAGAGCTGATTTTTTCTTCAAAGAAAGTGAGACTGAATCAACTTTTTTAGAAAAAATCTTAAAGTTTGGCAATAAGTTGCAAAATGAACAAAATTCTTCTCAGGTTTCTCTTTTTGGCGAGGGGTCTTCTGCAAGTAGTTTTACTGAACCCTCATTTCCTGATGCTGAGCCGTGGGGAGAGATTGAAAAATTAGGCAGAGAAAAAGAAGTGGTCGGAGTATACATTTCTGGCCATCCTTTAGATGCTTATCAGCTAGACATTAAAACATTTTGTAACACCACTTTAGGAGCTTTGTCAGAAAGCCTTGAGAAATTTGAAAATCAAGATGTTTCTTTCGCTGGAATTGTCTCTGATGCAGCGCACAGAACTTCTAAAAGCGGAAAACCTTTTGGTAATTTTACCATTGAGGGCTATGAAGGGGCTTTAAATATCTTTTTGTTTTCAAATGACTATGTGAATTTTAAAAACTATTTGAACAAAGGATGGTTTTTATTCGTTAAAGCAAAAGTTCAGAAAAGACCCTATCGAGAAGATGAATACGAGGTTAAAATCAATCAAATAGAGCTGCTTCAAAATATTAGACAAAAGCTTACCAAATCAATCACGATAAAAATTAAATTAGATCAGATTACTGAAGGGTTTGTCAAAGAGATTGAAAAGACGGCTTTGAGCTTTAAGGGCAAAACGCGTCTTAACTTTTTAATTGAAGATGCACCCTCAGAAATTACAGTGCAAGGCTTTTCAAGAAACAGCATGATAGATCCATCAAATGAGTTGTTCGAAGCCTTAAATGCTCTGAATATTCCATACAGACTAAATTAATCTTAAAAAAAAGCATCAAAGGCTTTTTAAATTCAATTATTCGGCTTAATTTTGCGAGCCAAATTGTTTCGAAAAGTGGATACTTTAAGCTATAAAACCAAATCAATCAACAAAGAAAATGCCGGTAAGAAATGGTACATTGTTGATGCAAAAGATCAAATTCTAGGAAGATTGAGTTCTTCTGTTGCCTTCGTCTTAAGAGGAAAGCATAAACCTTTGTATACTCCGCACACAGACTGTGGTGATTACGTGGTTGTCATTAACGCTGATAAGGTTAAACTTACAGGAAATAAATTAGAAGATAAAAGATATCTTTCTCATACGACCTATCCAGGTGGTCAGAGGGAAACAAATCCTAGACGAATTCTTGAGAGTAAAAATCCTGAAAGATTGGTTGAAAAAGCCATTAAAGGGATGTTGCCTAAAAATCGATTAGGAAGAGAGATTTTTAGAAACCTGCACGTGTATGCTTCAGCTGAGCATCCACATGAAGCTCAAAAACCAGCACAACTAGATTTAAGTAAGATAAAGTAATCGATACATGGAAGTAATTAACGTATCAGGAAGAAGAAAAACCTCTGTTGCAAGAGTATACCTGAAAAAAGGAAAAGGCAACATCGAGGTAAATAAAAAAAACTACACAGATTATTTTGCCACTGACATTTTACAGGGCAAAATCGTTCAGCCTTTTAATTTGACAGATACTTTAGGAAAGTATGATGTAAAAGCAAATGTACAAGGTGGAGGTGTTAATGGTCAGGCAGAAGCAATTCGTTTGGCGATCTCTAAAGCCTTGGTTGAGATTAATGAAGAGTTTAAACCTTCTTTAAAAGTAGAAGGTCTTATGAGAAGAGATCCCAGAATGGTTGAGCGTAAGAAGCCAGGCCAGAAGAAAGCAAGAAAAAAATTCCAGTTCAGCAAGCGTTAATATTACGAATATGTCAAAAGTTAAGATTGAAAATTTATTAGATGCAGGTGTACACTTTGGTCACCTAAAAAGAAAGTGGCATCCGAATATGGCTCCATACATTTTTATGGAGAAAAACAATATTCACATTATTGACCTGAACAAGACGGCTGCGAAGATTGAAGAGTCTGCTGCTGCGATGAAGCAAATTGCAAAGTCAGGAAAGAAAATCTTGTTTGTTGCAACAAAAAAGCAAGCAAAAAAGATTATTGAAGAAAAAGCAAAGTCAGTAAATATGCCATACGTTACTGAGCGTTGGACGGGTGGAATGTTGACCAATTTTGCGACAGTTAGAAAATCAATCAAGAAGATGTCTCAGATTGATAGAATGGCTACTGATGGCACATTTGAAACAATGTCTAAGAGAGAGCGTTTGATGATCTCAAGACAGAGAGCAAAGCTTGAAAGAGATTTCGGAAGCATTTCTGATTTAACAAGATTGCCATCTGCTTTGTTTATCATTGATATTAAAAAAGAACATATTTCTGTTGCTGAAGCAAAGAAATTAAACATCCCTACATTCGCCATGGTTGACACAAATTCAAATCCTCAAGAGGTTGATTTTGTGATTCCATCAAATGATGATGCTTCAAACTCTATTGAAGTGATTTTAGATTACATCACATCAGCGATTGCTGAAGGGTTAGAAGAGCGTAAGTCTGAAAAAGACAATCCTAAGCAAGCTAAGAAAGAGGCAGTTAAAGCTGAAGAACCTGCTGAGTCAAAAGCAGTAGAAGCTCCTAAAGCTGAAAAAGTTGAGGCCAAAGCTGAGGCTAAAAAAGCTCCAGTGAAAAAAGAAGTTGCTAAAAAGCCAGCTGCCAAGAAAACTGAGGCTAAAAAAGAAGCAGCTCCAAAGAAAGCAGCCACTAAAAAAGCCGCAAAGAAGTCTGATGCTGATGATTTGAAAAAAATTGAAGGAATTGGTCCTAAAATTGCTGAGGTTTTAACAGCTGCAGGAATTGGTACTTATGCAGAGCTTTCAAAGGCAAAGCCTAAGGCTATTACTGAAATTTTAGTTGCAGCTTCTTCAAGATATAAGATGCATGATCCTGCGACTTGGCCAAAACAAGCTAAATTGGCTGCAGACGGCAAATGGGATGAGCTTAAAAAGCTTCAAGATGAGCTAGACGGCGGAAAGAAAAAATAATATTTAATTAAGAACGATATTTTATTTAATACATGAAAATTACAGCTGCTGATATTAACGAGTTAAGAAAGAAGACCGGAGCAGGTATGATGGATTGCAAGAAAGCTTTACAAGAAGCTGAAGGTGATCATGAAAAAGCTATTGAGTATTTGAGAAAGAAAGGCCAAAAAATGGCTGCAAAAAGAAGTGATAGAGATGCTGCAGAAGGTGTTGTAATTGCTAAGTCTACTGCTGACAACAAGAACGGAATTATCATTTGTTTAAATTGTGAGACTGATTTTGTTTCTAAAAATGAAGATTTTGTTGGTTTTGCAACTAAAATTGCTGACATCGCTTTAAACAATACTCCTGCAGATTTAGATGCTCTAAAGGCTTTAGAGTTTGAGGGTGGTGTTTCAGTAGGCGATAAGATTTTAGAGAACATTGCTAAAATTGGTGAGAAACTTGAGCTTTCTGGTTATGAAAAGGTAGAGGCTGATGCTGTGTTTGCTTACATTCACCCAGGAAATCAGGTAGGTTCTATTGTTGGTGTAACAAAATCTGATGACCAAGCTCAAGAAGTAGCTAAAGATCTAGCGCTTCAAGTTGCTGCGATGGCTCCTATTGCATTAGATAAAGATGGTGTACCCACTGATGTAGTAGAAAAAGAAATTGAAATAGGAAAAGAGCAAGCTAGAGCAGAAGGCAAGCCTGAGCAGATTTTAGAAAAGATTGCTATGGGAAAACTCAATAAGTTTTACTCAGAGGTTACTCTTCTTAACCAATCATTTATTAATGACAGTAAAAAGTCAGTAAGACAATATTTACAAGAAGTCGATAAAGATCTAGAGATTAAAGACTTTAAAAGATTTGCTCTTGCTTAAGTAAGACAATAAGAATAAAAAAGGGCCTCAATGGCCCTTTTTTTTTGCCTTAATTTCAAATAAAAATTAACTTGCACAAAAAATTAAAGATGTATAAAAGAATTCTACTCAAATTAAGTGGTGAGGCATTGATCGGAGATAAGGGCTTTGGTATCGATCATAAGCGTTTGCAGGCTTATGCTCAGGAGATTAAAGCGGCACATGACCTAGGAGTAGAAATTGCTATAGTTATTGGTGGAGGAAACATCTTTAGGGGTATTCAAGGAGAAGAGGGTGGTATTGATCGTGTACAAGGTGATTACATGGGTATGTTGGCTACTGTAATTAATAGTATGGCTGTTCAGTCAGCTTTAGAAAAACTTGGAGTATACACCAGATTGCTCACAGCCATTAAAATGGAACAAATTGCTGAGCCTTTTATTTCAAGAAGAGCACTGAGACATTTAGAAAAGGGTAGAGTCGTGATTTTTGGAGCAGGCACAGGTAATCCGTACTTTACAACAGATACTGCTGCAAGCTTAAGGGCTATTGAAGTGAAAGCTGATGTTATTTTAAAAGGTACCCGCGTTGATGGTATTTATTCGGCAGATCCAGAAAAAGATCCCAGAGCTACTAAGTTTGATAAAGTTTCCTTTACTGAGGTTTATAACAAAGGCTTAAATGTAATGGATATGACGGCCTTTACTTTGTGTAAAGAAAATAACTTGCCTATTGTTGTCTTTGATATGAATAAACCTGGTAATTTAACCAGAGTAGTAAAAAAAGAGGCTGTAGGTACTTTGGTTGAGGTTTAATTTGTTTTTTTATCTTTGAGATTATGACTGAAGAAGTAACCCTAACACTTGATTTAGCTCGCGAATCAATGGACAGTTCAATTAAGCATCTAGAAACTGAACTTACAAAAATTAGAGCAGGCAAAGCAACTCCTTCAATGCTTGATAGTGTTAAGGTTGAGTACTATGGAGGGATGGTGCCTTTAACTCAAGTAGCCACAGTAGGAACCCTAGACGCAAGAACCATTACTATTAAACCATGGGAGAAAGATTCTATTGAATTTATCGAGAGGGGCATCATCAATGCCAATTTGGGATTTGCTCCACAAAATAACGGAGAGTCTGTGATGATTAACGTGCCACCTTTGACAGAAGAGCGCAGAAAGCAATTGGTAAAACAAGCCAAGGCAGAAGGAGAAAATGCTAAAATAGGCATTAGAAATGCTCGAAAAGACGCTAATGACAGTATTAAGAAACTTCATAAAGATGATGGATTAGCTGAAGACAATGCTAAAGATGCTGAGGCTCAAGTTCAAAAATTAACTGACGAGTTTATTGTTAAGATAGATAGTTTTGTATCTGCCAAAGAAAAAGACATCATGACTGTTTAGTCACTCCACACCTTAGTGCCTTCAGAGCAATTGGTACAAATGTCAATTTCTTTTCTGCTAGTCAAGAGCTTTGATCTAAATGAGTTATAGGTTTTGTTTTTCCATATTACATCAAATGAATGTGTTAAAATATTACCCATTTTATGCTTTGCATCTTTATCAAAACAACAAGGAATAATATCTCCATCCCAAGTCATTAAGCAACCCGCCCACATTTTCCAGCATTGGTTTAAGAGCTTGTTTTTCAACTGATATTTTTCGCCAACTTTTTTATATCTCGAATAATTCTCATTCTCAGGAATCAGTTCATGTCCATGTTCATAATCATATATTTGAGCAGTTTTAAAGCTGATTTGATCAACACCAATTTCACTAGCTAAGTCTTTAGCTTCTTTGATTTGATGTTCGTTGGGCTTTACAACTAGGTATTGAAATAGAATATAAGGAGTGTTAGAGTTTAATTTTTTCTTCCATTTTACTATGTTTTGAGCGCCTTGAATTACTTTTTCTAAGCTCCCTTCACGACGATATTGTTCATAGACTTCTTGCGTTGTACCGTCAATTGAGATGATAATACGATCAAGCCCACTTTCGACTGTTTTCTTAGCCATTGTATCAGATAAAAAATGTGCGTTGGTTGAGGTACTGGTGTAGATTCCTGCTTTACTCGCTTTGGTTACCATCTCTAAGAATTTTGGGTGGATGTAGGGCTCTCCTTGAAAGTAAAAGGTAAGGTACATGGTATGGTTTTTGATTTGATCGATGACTTTTTCAAAAGTACTTACTGAAATATTTCCTGTTGGGCGCGTAAAACTACGCAATCCACTAGGGCATTCAGGACACCTTAAATTACAAGCTGTAGTAGGCTCAATACCAATGTTCATAGGTTTTGCCCAAAGAAATGGTCTAGAAAACAAACAACTTAGATGATAAGAGGCAAAGAGTAAAATTGCATTCATCAGTTTTGAGAATGTGATTTTTCTTAACAGATGAAATGTCGGATGTTGACGTATTTGCACACTCAAAAGTAGCAAAAATGAGCCTGATTATTTAACTTAGAAACAATGTCAGAGCTAGATTACGTTTACAAGCTTTTAGATCAGGTATATGATCCTGAAGTTCCGGTATTGACAATTCGTGATTTGGGAGTGGTACGTAGGGTTGAATTGACTGGTTCAGTGGTTGAGGTGGATATTACTCCGACCTATTCAGGATGCCCAGCGATGGATACTATTGAACAAGACATCAAGCAGATTTTTTTAAAAAATAATTTAAAAGTCAAGGTTCAATTAATTTATAAAGAAGCTTGGACAACAGATTGGATTTCAGAAAATGGCAAAAAAAAGTTGCTTGAATATGGCATTGCTCCACCAAATAAAAAAATAAAAAATAAAAAGTCGCTGCTCGGAGAATTTGAGTCTGTAATTTGCCCGAGGTGCAAATCAAAAAATACAGAGCTGATTAGTCAGTTTGGCAGCACTGCTTGTAAAGCACTATTTAAGTGCAAGGATTGCCTTGAGCCTTTTGATTACTTTAAGTGTCTTTAAAGTTTAGCATAGTATCCGTCAATAATAACTTTGTCAAATACAACAGTCTGATCAAAAATGCTGATTAACTGATCTTTGGGAGCGCTTTTATGAATACTTAGATTATTTAGTGTTTTAATTTCAGAGATAATTCTGGTATTCTCTTCTATTCTTGGACCAATATGCCTTTTTAATAGCGGAAGATCATTTCTAATGATCAATGCAAATCGATCTACACCAGGCACAGGATGTTCTTCTTCTACTACATGATCTCCCTTGTACCCAAATTGAATGGTATAGGGCTGGGTTGGAGTAGAAAAGTTTGTAGGGCCTGAAGTGGCAGTATGAATTACGCATTCAACGTTGTATCCTTGGTCAATCAAAGCCTGTGCCATTCCAGCTCCGTAAGCGCTTCCATGAGAATGTGTATAAAAATTGATGGTCTCATTCGGTAAGAGGCCTTGTGTAATGAAGTCTATGTTTTCAATTAGATACTCATAGCCAGCAGCGTAACGCTCATAACCTTTAGAAAAAGCATTTTCACCAGCGCCATCAATAAAAATAGATTGTGTTAGGCTTGCTCCGCTGGATTGAAAAATAGTTTTTACATCTTCAATGATGTTAGGAGCCCAATACGCTTGTTTTTCTTCATGACTCACAACTATTGAAGCTATTGGGTTGTCTACGTGAAAACCATTAACAAAAATGATTCTTTTAGGGTTATTACCTATATTATCGTAATAAATTACATCGTCAAGAGTTTCTTTTTGGCATCCTTCATTCGAAACCACTATAGACCATAATATTAGAAGTAAATAGTATGATGTTCGCATTTAGAAATATTTTAGATGCAATATCTCTAAAAATAAGCTTAGAATCAATTATTTTTTAGATCCTTGAACTTGAGTATTGGTTTTTTCAACGTATTGCTTGTAACGCAAGTAGTTATTAGAGCCAAAAAAGTTGAGAAGTGAAAACATTTCAGGTGCTTTCATATAACCGGGAATAATGTGTGAGCGATGCATGTTCTCATCCATAATGACATAAGTAGGGTAGCTCATTTTACCATCTAGTAAAGAAATGGCTAAGGTATGAGATCCTTTTTTGCCCTTAGGTGATTGATTGAAAAATTTGTGCCCGTCATACTCAATAGTGTCGCGCATTTCAGCGTTGAGTTTTACTGCATAGTAATGTTGATTCATATAGGCTACCACGCTCGGATCTTTGAAAGTAGTGGCATCCATTTTCTTACACCATCCACACCAAGATGTGTAGGCATCAATAAATACTTTTTTAGGCACAATTTTACGCTCTTTAATGGCTTGAGTATTTTCTTGAATAAATTGTTCACGTGCTTGCATGGCTTGCTCAAAAGTTATCCAATTGATTTGCGCGGTCTTTTCTTGACTGTTTGAAAATAGACTAGAGTGTAGACAGATAAAAAAGAGTAGTTTTTTCATAAGCAACTTTTAGACAATTTATTTGACACCATGCATTAAACGATTGAGTACTGGATTTAATAACGCAATAAGCAAACCTGCAGCAATGGGTACAATTGTGAAAATTAAAAAGAAGGTAGCCATATCGTAGTGCTCTGTGATTTTATCAATTTCTCCACCTATTTTTCCGGCTAACTTGTTGCCAATTGCAATCGCTAAATACCAAACACCAAACATTAAGGCAATCATTCTTGAAGGCACTAGTTTACTGATATAAGAAAGCCCTAAAGGAGATAGACACAGCTCACCAAGTGTATGAAACAAGTAAGCCATGATTAACCATACCATACTGATAGAAGCTGATTCAGCACCTTGAGGAATCGCTTTTGATCCGTAGGCTAAAAATCCAAAACCAAGCCCGAGCAACACAAGCCCGAAGCAATATTTCATGGCTGCTGAAGGATTGTATTTGCTTTCCCACCATTTTGAGAATAATGGCGCTAGGGCAATGATGAAAAATGAATTTAAAATACCAAACCAAGAGGCAGCAACTTCAGTAGAATTGCTTGAGAAATAAGCATTAAGTTTTACACCAACCACAATCCAAACTAAAATAAAGGCAATGGCTAAAATGATGTTCGATAGTAAAATTCGCTTATAGGTTTGTTTAAAAAGTAAATAAAGCACATAAGTGACAATAATAAGTGGTGTGACTGTTAAAATTGTATCACAAATTTTAAAAATGGTAGCGGCGCTCCCATCTAATACTCTGTTGGTATAGTCTCTTGCAAAAATACCCAGAGAACCTGCAGCTTGTTCAAATGCAGCCCAAAAGAAGACTGTAAAAAATGCAAAGATTGCAACAGCAATCATTTTGTCGCGCACTAAAGGAGTGTAGCGAAGAATGCGACTAACTAATAAAATTATAAAAAGAACAAGAGCGGTAATGATGGCAAAAGTTGATCCGTCTGTTGATGCGATTGAGAAGTTGAATAAATTGATGTTGCCTATTTTAGATAAAGGGTCGTTGATAAGCCAAGTAAAGCCAAGCAATCCAGAAACACTCATCAAGATCTTATCTATTAATGTGAATGGATTGAGTTTGTCTCCTTCAGGTACGATAATTTCTTTGGTTGCTTGCGTATTGGGTTTATCACCGATCCCATCAAAAATATCTGCAGCCAACCAGAATTGTAACATACCCAAGAGCATGAAAATTCCTGCTAGACCAAAGCCCCAGCTCCACCCATAGGTTTCAGCTAAATATCCACACAGCATGATTCCAAAGAAAGCTCCTGCATTCACGCCCATGTAGAAAACTGTATAGGCACCGTCTTTTTTGTCTTCATGGTCTTGGTACATTTCAGAAATCATTGAAGTCATCGTGGGCTTGAAAAAACCAGTGCCTACAACCATGAAAATAAGTCCTAAATAAACAAAAAGAGGAGTTTCAATAGCCATGCAAGCATGGCCTAAGGTCATGATTAAAGCGCCAATTACGACAGCTAATCTGTAACCTGTAAATTTATCTGCAATGTATCCACCAATGATAGGGGTGAGGTACAGTAATGAGGCGTAAGTTCCGAAAAGCGCCATGGCGTTTTCTCTAGGCCATTCCCAACCTGGATTGTCGCTTACAAAAGGAGCAGTTAAAAACAAGACCAGTAAGATACGCATTCCATAAAATGAGAAGCGCTCCCACATCTCTGTGAAGAATAAGACGAACAGTCCTGAGGGGTGTCCAAGTACTGTGCTTTTAAAAAGGTGATCGAATTTACCGCTCATAATATTATGTTTAGTGGCCTACAGAAGTTTTCAAGTCTTCAGCTCCATGCGTAAGGCGTTTCAATGGTTTTAGCATTGCAAGAACGATAGCCCCGAATATGGCGCAGAAAATAGCAATGCCTGTAAAGACTTGAAATTCACCAGCACCTTCAACAGCGTGTTCTCCTAAAGATCCTGCGATTTTATTTCCAAATCCGGTTGCAGCAAAGTAAGCCCCCATCATAAAGGCAGCATATTTAGCAGGAGCCAATTTTGTAATAAAAGAAAGTGCAACAGGTGAAGCGCACAACTCTCCGATCGTATGAAATAGATAGGCCAATACGAGCCAAATCATAGCAGATTTTGCAGTTACTTCATCGCCTGACATCTGAACTTCAGTTGAAGCTTTAGACATGAATAAAAACCCTAATCCCATAATGATGAGTCCTAGGGCCATTTTAAAAAGAGAAGAGCTTTCACGGCCTTTCATCTTCCAATTGTGCCAAAATCCTGCTACCGGAACTCCTAAGATCATAATGTATAAAGGGTTTAAAGATTGAAACCAAGAGGTTGGCACTTCAAAAGCTCCTAGTAAACGATCTGTTTTCTCAGAGGCATAAAGGTTCATCAATCCTCCCGCTTGTTCAAAAGCTCCCCAAAAAACAATGATGAGTAAGAACGATAAGAACATCACAAGCATTCTATCTTTTTCAACTTGTGTTAAGGGTTTTTGAGAAAGATCTTCTCCTGTTGAGCTGTCAGTAGAAAGTAAATTGCCTACTTCTGCTAAGTGCTTTTGACCCATGATGTAGACCAGTTGCCCGAATAACATTCCGATTCCGGCTAATCCAAATCCGTAATGCCAACCCCAAGCCTCGCCAATGTACCCGACCAATAAGCTCGCAGCAAATGCTCCAACATTGATGCCAATATAAAAAATAGAAAATCCTTTGTCTCGACGCTCATCTCCGTCTTTGTACAATCCACCCACCATAGTAGAAATGTTAGGTTTTAAAAGACCAACGCCCAGAATAATTAATAAAAGACCTGTATAAAAGGCCCATATTTGTTCAACTGCTAAGATACCATGCCCTGCACAAAGTAAGAGCCCTCCGTACATAACAGCTTTTCGCTGACCAAATAACTTATCGGCAAGCCATCCACCCGGAATACTCATCACATAAACCAGCATAGTATACCAGCCGTACAATTCAATTGCTTCAGCTTTTGTCCACCCAAGCCCGGCGTTTGCATCAGTTGTTTTAGCGACCATGTAAAGTACTAGAATCGCCCGCATACCGTAGTAAGAAAAGCGCTCCCACATTTCAGTGAAAAACAGTACAAATAGCCCGATAGGATGTCCGAAAATTTCTTTTTGATTACTCATAATTCTTTTTTGTGATCGGCTAATTTAATGAAAATAAGGTAGAATGTCTCATTGCAATTTTCTAGAGCTTAAACGTTTATAAACGTAAGTAAACGTTTAATGAACGACTTGGGGTCTTTTGAGTAGGTAATTTTGAAATATGCATTCGGTGAAATTATACTGTTATCAAAAGAATCGTTCTGTCGCTTATTTAGAATGTCCTTTTGAAGAACCTTACTTAAATATTGTGAAAGCCATTCCGTATTCTCAATGGCAAATAGGGCCAGTCGATCGTTTGAAAATTAAAAACACGCCTGATTTATTGCCTGTCATCTTCAAGGTTTTTAAACATGTTGCATGGGTAAACATTGATCGTTATCTCACTGCTCGAGATCCTGTGCATGAATCAAAAAATACGAGAAAGTATTTAAAAAAGCTCGTCTATTTAAAGTACAGTAAGGCAACGATTCTTACTTATATGTATTTTTTTAGGTTGTTTGACATTCATTTCAAAGAGAAAATTGATCAATTAACTCAAGAAGAGGTAGAGGATTTTCTTTTATTCACCAGCAAACAAAGAAATTATGTTTCTTCAACAACCAATCAAATGATTAATGCAATCAATTTTTACTATACGCAAGTTATTCAAGATGAAAGAATTCCATTTTTTTTAAGAAGGGCAAAAAAGATGCCAACTTTGCCAAAAGTACTAACCAAGCAAGAGGTGAGGCTGGTACTTTCTAGAACCTTGAATTTAAAGCATCGCTTAATTTTATCTTTAATTTATTCTGCAGGTCTAAGAGTAGGAGAGGTCTTGAAACTAAAGATCAAAGATGTTGATTTTGAGCGTTGTACTTTAAATATTACAGCCTCAAAAAACAATAAAAGTAGAACTACTATTTTTTCTAGAAACCTTGTTACCGATCTTAAAAAATATTTATCAGTTTACAGGCCAAATGTATTTCTATTTGAGGGTTTTTACCAAAGACCTTATTCTGCAACAAGTGTGCGGTCTATTTTAAAAAAATCTTTAAAAAAAGCACACATAAAACAAACAGGGATTACAGTACACACACTAAGACATAGTTTTGCGACACACCTTTTAGAGTCAGGAGTAAACTTGAGATACATTCAAAAACTTCTAGGCCATTCAAACATTTCTACCACTCAAATTTACACTCATGTTACAACCCAAAAACTTATTGATATCACAAACCCTCTTGATTACCCAATTTGAATTTCTTTGCCTTTTAATTGTTTTCAGTATTTGCTTATGTGGATGTTGAGGTTTTTTATAGGTGTTCAAGGTTTATTTCTAGTGAGATTTTCGTATAGTTTAAATTAGTGAAGTGCCACTATACTTTACTAGTTTGAATAAATCAATTAATTAAACCTTTAGTATTTGATAAAAGAATTTTTTTGAAAAAAATATTAGGCAGACAATCTTCGATATTTTATTGTTATTATTGTAAGTACATTTGTTTGCTAAAAACAATAACGTTTTTTAGCAAGTAGTTGGGGCACATTTTCTTCCAGAACTTGATATGATTAAAAAAAGTACATCTCCTGTTTTATTAGTTCTTTTCTTTTTCTTCTCTTGCTCACAGGATAAAAAAATAGAATTAGATTATACTCCTTATTACGATATCTATTCATTAAGTCAAATTAATGACTCAATTTGGAAAGACACGCTATTATATGGTTCAAAAACAGATCCATATAATAGATTTATTTCACCAATGCTTTTAGACATTAAAGACGATTATGGACATAGAGATAGTTTATTTCCAGAAAGTACATTATCTAAAGTAGAATATTCTAAATCACCTTCTATATTTTCAAAATCTCTTTCAATCAATCAAATAAATAATCTACTTGAAACAATTAATAATCCAATAAATTTAGGATGGGGTGAAACTACATATCAAGCTGAAGGAAAGTTTAAGTTTTATAACACAGAGAATAAACTAATTGCAGTTCTATCTCATATGAGCAATAATTATATAAAAGTCGAATATATAAAAGATCAGAAAATTTCTAGAAATTTTGAATATAAAAAATTCAAATTTGGTGAACTAAGAGGTAAAGGCGTTACTCAGTTTAACAATGTATTAAAAGAATTATAAAACAACGTGCCCCAACTAGCTGTAAAATTCATTAAGCCAGCTCTTTACGTAATTCATCAATTTTTACTTATCTTTATTCAAAAT